>JAYELX010000155.1:0-4085 GCA_034717875.1 Chloroflexota bacterium
TGCGGCAACAAAGCGGCCATGCCGAGTTGGGTAAAACTGGGCAATGACGCGGCCATTGATTCTAGTTCGGCTGTGTAGCGTCCCTCTCGTTCAATGTGTTTTTGAAGTTCAGCACCGATCTCGAACCTCAATCCATCAGAAATAAGCACCGCCACTTTGATATTTTTCCTTCGAAAGCCTGCGACATAATGAGAGAAAAAATCTTTTTGAGCCGTAATTGGCTCAATCTGCCACTGTTGAGATGTATCGATCAGATGCTGCCAAGTATCGTTTAGTTTTAGCAAATAGTTGTTGGTATACCGATTTTCAACCTGTTCACTTAAGTCCTGCAATAGCGTAATCTGCCTGGATGCACGCAGATGGTAAATGTATTTGCGGTAGAGTTGATCGAGTTGATACCAGGTCTGGGTATATTTTTCTATTCCATCGGACAAGGAACGAATGTTGAAGCTGGTTTCTTTCAAAACAGCAAAGAACTGGGAGGCGTAATCAATTGCATTGTAAACGTGTTGATAGGTCTCGAACCAATAGGTGGAGCTCCTGCGCCAGATAAACTTTTGGCACTCTGTAGCTGAAATCGTGCGCTTGACAAGCTGATTGACCAACTCGTTCAGGATTTTCTGCTCAATCAATTCGAACAAATCCAGTCTAGCTAAAGCCCGGAAATCACGGCTTTGTAAATCTTGTTCTATGCTCAAGATATCTGCGTATTGACCGGACAGCTCTTCGAAGGCCTGATAGTGTTTACGGCTATCCTTCCAGCGATTAAGAAATACCAGGGCTTGATTGGATAATAAGGCTTCTTCGCCCAGAGCTAAGGCATAGCAGGATTTAAACAGTTCGATGGCAAAATCACGTCGGCTGGGTTTATCTGACTTATAGCCAAAATCATGTTCTAGTTTCCCCCATAGAAAATCATCCAAACCGCTGCGCGTGATTGTGCGAAAACTGTCATCACTGCCTTGGGCTAATTCGTCCAGCAGTTTTTCCAAAATAGTGTCGAGGCGCGGTTCTGTGCTGGGGCTTGCACACACTGCCAGCATTTTCATGCGAACTGTTTCTGTTGTTTCCACTTCGGGGTTGAGCTTTTTCTTCAACTCCGTTCGCCGTGATTGTGCTTTGAAAAAAGCCAAGTGGTCTTGAACTACATCCCAAAATTCAGGCCCTAACCCAAGTTCACTGAGCCAGATCGAGACCTGATCGGCCTTAAACTCACCATGGGCTAGTAAGACATCCAAAAGCCAATTATCGAGCACATCCGGTTGCGGGCCTTCGTGGTAAAGTAGAAATTTTTGATTTGGTTCTTCCCTCAAGATGCGGTGCTTGACCCCAAATTCGTTGTTGTCCAGTTCGATTTTGTGGACGTCAGGGAGAGTTAACGCCTCGTATTCATGACGTAGTTCTTTTTTGGCGTCATACCAGAAGACGATGCGGTGGCGATCTAAAAGGGATTGGAGCGCGTGTTGGATTTTATCCATATTTTACCTTCTCTAGCTCAGTAACCCCACCAAATTTTCTTGTGTCAGCATGCCCAGGTCGAACCCAGGGCCCAGGAAGGGGCGCACATCGGTCAGGACATTGCCCCAATCGAGAGTTTGAACCCGTTGGCAAAGGACGTCCCGCCAATTGGCAGCGCTGAGGGTTGATCCCTCCCAGCCGGTTTGCTCCAGGGCGTTGTTGAGCAAGACCAGATTGGGAGGCGGCCAGTTTGGATTGGAGAGATACCAGAGTAAATCATAAAGGTCACGGCCTTTGGTGTAGGAGCGTTGCAAAATGGCGTGCAGTTTCCCTGCCATCAGGCTGGCTTTGTCGTGGTGGTGAAGCTGGAGCAGGACAAAGCGGTTCGTCACGGTCGTTGCCAGGCCCGCACCCAAGGGCGGGTTGGTATCCACCTCGATTTTCACAGCCAAGACTTCATTGCGATGGCCTGAAAGTTCCAGATCGTAAAGCAGACCAGGGAAACGGATGAAGGCGCTGTGTACGGTTTTTCGGTCGTTGACTTTCAATTCGAGGTTATATCCTTCCGGGGTCAGTTCAGTACGAACCGCCTGGAGGTAGGCCCGAAAATCATAACGTTCACGTTCGCGCTCTAAAGCGAAATCCAGATCTTCGGAAAAGCGTCCATGGGCGTACAAAAAGCGCAACGCCGTGCCGCCGTGGAAGGCCAACGATAGCATGGCCCCACGACGCTGCAAGGCCGCTAAAATGCGCGCTTGCAGGTACTCACGCACCAGGTTGCGCCCTTGGGCCGGGTCGGGAGCGTCCCGCACTATGTTGGCCAGATAATTTTTCATAGTAATTCGTACTCCCGTTCATCCTGCGCCAGAGAAGTTACCTGCTCGACCGCACGACGCATCTTGGGGGCCTCAAACCAGCCCGCCTGGCGGCGCAACTCGTCCATGTCCAGCTTTTCCAGATTTTGCAGGCGGAGTTCTGCCAGGTAAGCGGGGGAATCTCCCTGAGGCTGTAAATAGACCAGATCGAGTAGAGCCTTCTCGGGCGTGGCGACAAAGGCCTCCTGGCCGCCGCCGAGATCGACCAGGCGATAGCCGCGAAAACGCGTTGTTTTGATGTGGTGATAGTGATACACACCCAGAGGGGTTTCCCAATGACTGGCCCGGCCACCGGTAAGGCTGATTGTTCGCGGGACGTTTTCCGGAATCAGGTTATAGAAAGCCAGCGCGGACTGGCAACTGACATAAGAAGCGCGCAGGATACGGTTGGCAACCACAAAAGGGTGCGGTTTGATTTTTCGATAGGGCGGGGCGAGGGCATATAAGCCGCGGCGCAGTTGGTAGAGACGTCCCGAGTTCTTCCAGCGAGTAAGCTGCACGCGCACGCTCTGTGGGTTGACCTCACCGGCTAATAACAAGTCCGACTCAAAGAGCGGTTCATCGGCGACGATTGTGAGCAAACGTTCAAAGTCCATGCGCTAATCTTATCATTGGTGTTTAGTTAACGCAATGGGAATTCCTGGTCGCGGTAGACTTTCGTGAGAGACTAAGAATTTATGCTTTAGTGTTTACATCAGTATGCGTTGCTTGACTCCAAATTCGTTGTTGTCCAGCTCGATTTTGTGGTCATCAAGAAAGTTTAACAACTTGTGTCCGTGACGCAATTCTTTTTTAGCGTCGTACCAGAAGACGATGCGGTAGCGAAAACCAACTTTAGGACGCTGATTGAGATGATCATAATGATTTAAAAGATTATCTTTGTTTTTTTTATCTGCGTCCCACCCACCCCCATATCCCAAAAAATATTCTAACGCTCGGTAGACCTGGTCACCCCGCAATTTCCACCTGCGCTTGCACTGTCTATGGAAAATATCGGTATATATCTTTCCGGTGCAAGAATCGAACAAATATTACCGTGTTGTCGTCAAGCATTAGGCCAATCCTGTAGTCCCCGATTCTAATACGATAATATTGCTCTGAGCCTTGCAATTTCTTGATTCCACTAACGTCTTGCAAGGCGCCTTTATACTCAATTGCCTCAATCTTCTTCTTTAGGCGTGTTTTTAGCGACTTGCTTCTTACACGTTTCAAGTCTTTGACGAAACTGCTCCTGAACCCAGTTTTCAAATCCCACTCTCCAAAACTTCGAAAACTTCTGCGCGGCTAACATTGTACGTAGATACGCCTTCACGAATCGCATTTGTCAAAGCCACATCTTCCAGCACTTCAGCGAACAGATCATAAAGCTCCTCACGATTTTCTTGCAAAGTCTCGATAAAAGCCTGTTTGAATATATCCTTGATTTGCGCATTACTCATAGTCATAGACATCTTCAATTTACTCCTGTACATTTACACTATGCACCTTCGGGTAGAGGACATGGGCGTAAGCCATAGCTACACATCACAAAACTTGATAAAGTTTCTCTCCATGTACATTTTATCATACTCCGCACCCTTGCATATCTTAACCTCAAGGGTGATTGCATTTGACTTTATGATATGCTCCAGTCGCCGCACTCCTTCGAGCAGGCTACGCGCTCCTCGGCGACGTTTTTACGGCAAAATCACGCTGCCCTAATGCCCTAAAGGGTGCTTTGCAAGGACGGCGTTTCGAGCGTATTACGATATG
>JAYELX010000156.1:0-5623 GCA_034717875.1 Chloroflexota bacterium
TACCAGGCCTTCATTCAGGACAGCGACCACCGTCCGCCCAAGCATTGGGACGGCGACCAATACCCTGACGGCAAAGGCGATCACCCCGTGATTTACGTTTCTTGGGACGATGCCCAGGCTTATTGCCAGTGGTTGAGCCAAAAGACGGGCAAAACCTACCGCCTGCCCACCGAAGCCCAGTGGGAGAAAGCCGCCCGCGGCCCCCTCACCCCCGGCCCCTCTCCCGGTGGGAGAGGGGAATCCGAGCAAGGCGAGGACGGGGTGAGGGTAGATCGCATCTACCCCTGGGGCGACGACTGGGACTCTGGTAAATGCAATTTTGGTGAAAATAATATTGCCAATACTACCCCCGTAGGCCAATACTCGCCCGAGGGTGACAGTCCCTATGGCTGTACCGACATGGCGGGTAATGTTTGGGAATGGTGCGCCGATTGGTTCGCTGAAGATGCCTATAAGAATCGCGAAGATGGGCTTAAAGACCCGCAGGGAGCGCAGCAAGGCGGATCCCGCCTGCTGCGCGGCGGCTCGTGGAGCAGCAATCGTAGGGTCGTTCGCTGCGCCGCCCGTGGCAGGTACTCCCCTGATTTCTTCTACTTCAGTATCGGTTTTCGGGTAGTTTCCCCTGGATAGTTCTGGGTTCTGAATTCTGAATTCTGGCTGCTGGGTTCTAAGGGGATGTCCAGAGGGGGAATCCCCCTCTGGGGTTTGCGATTTACTGTTGATATCGCTTCGCCTGGCACACCTGTAGCTGCCCGCGGTGTCACCGTGGAAATGACGCTCTGCGTTGCCCAGGTGGAATCACTAGGCGTTCCCACGCGGAGCGTAGGAACAGAGAAAGAACGGCAATTCCCCCTCTCTCTCTGCAGGCGGAGAGGGAGGGGGCCAGGGGGTGGGTGAGGTGACTGTCGCTAGGCGTTCCCACGCGGAGCCTAGGAACGAGAGAAAAAATCTTGTCACGTCTGCCGTTCGAGTTCGAATTTAGGTTCCGCAATCGGTCAATCCCGCTCCCTGCTCCCCCGATTACCTGATTCCTGATCCCTGGTCCCTGATACCTGATCACCTGACACCCCCGGCACCGGCAGCGTATATCCCCCATCCACCGTAATAATTTGGCCGCGGATCATCTCCGCCGCGGGTGAGCATAGGAAGGCTACCACCCCGGCGATATCTTCGGGCGTGGCCACCCGTCCGGCCGGAGTCAACTGGCGGGCGCGCTCGACCAGGTCTGCATCTGTGCGGATGCTGTCGAAATGCTGGAGCGCGTCGGTGAGCACAATCCCCGGCGAGACAGCGTTGACGATGATATTGTCGGCGGCCAATTCGATAGCCAGATAACGCGTCACCGCTTCCAGAGCTGCTTTGCTGGCCCCGACGACGACGTAATCGGGCAGCACGCGGCGGGCTCCCGGGCTGGTGATGCTGACAATGTAGCCGCCGCCGCGTGCTTTCATCAGTGGAACCGCACGCTGGGCCCCGAAGAGCAGCGGGCGGGCGTTGATGTCCATGCTCCAATCCCAGCCCTTGGGACGCTGCTGCATCACCGGCCGGTTGTAGCCCGATGCCGCGTTGTGCACGAAAATGTCCAGCCCGCCGTAAGTTGCCTCGGTTTCGTCGAAAAGACGGTTGAGGTCATCCAAGTCGCCGACGTTGGCTTTGACCACCAGGGCGCGGCGGCCCAGGGCTTCGACCTCGGCAGCGGTCGCTTCGGCGGGGCCGCGGTTGCGGAAAAAGTTGATAACCACATCCGCACCGCCGCGGGCCAATTCCAGGGCTATCGCCCGCCCGATGCCGCGGCCAGAGCCGGTCACTAATCCGATTTTGTTTTGGAAGGGGTGTGTGTGTTTCATAATTGTCACTTTTTACGCCTATGATGGCATGGCCGATCAACTGATCCCCAATCCCCGTTTCCCGATTCATTGCCCCTGATCACCTGATACCTTTCTCTCGTTCCTACGCTCCGCGTGGGAACGTCCAGCAATAACGCTCCGCGTTCCACCTAGGCGACGCGGAGCGTCATTCCCGCGGTGACACCGCAGAGCGATGTCACCAGCCAGGTTCCTGATTCACTGATTCACTGATTCCTGCTCCCTGACACCTGATCACCTGATACCTAATTACCTGACACCCTTCCACGCCTCACCCACTCACGATCGTGTTTGGCCATCAGATTGGCTATTTCTTGTAAGTTCGTAGCCCCCAGGCTGGCATGACGGGCGGGGAGCGACCAATCGGCTGTGCTGAGGTTGTCGAGCAGTTCCAGGGTTTCGATGCGGGCGGCGATGAATTCGCTCAGGGCGGCGGGGCCGTTTCGCTCTTCGGCCCAGGCTGCGGTGTTGATCTCTGGGAGACGGGGGTTGTCTATTTTGGTGATTTTTTGTAGTTGGGGGAGATTGATTTCTCGTTCCACGTCGCGCAGGTGACAGATTGTTTCGATCAGCGGCAAGTTTGATGCGAGCAGGTTGGCACTTATGCCGCTGAGGGCAGCCGGCACGCCGCGCAGGGTCGCGATGATGGCGGTTGTGGATGTGTAGTCAGGCATTAGTTCTCTGGGCGTGAGGGAGTCTATCCAGGGCAGCACGTCCGCGAGCGCGCCGGAGCTGTTGGGGGTTGGGAATCCGTTGGGGATTTTTGCAGAGCCTCTATCAATCCAGAAAACGGGTATTCCCAGCTCGGATGCACCGCGTACATCGTGGTCTGGGTCGTTGCCTATCATCAGAATCGGGCCACGGGGCCAGTTAATCCGGCCTAAAAATTCTGCAAAATAGGCTGGGTTTGGTTTGGCAAAATGGAAGCTTTCGTAGGATGGGATCAGGGCGAAGGGGTATTTTTCGGGTGGCAGTCCGGCCCAGCGCAACCGCTCGATGATGGCGGCGCGAGGGAAGAGGGGGTTGGTGGCGATGCCGATTTGGTAGCCGCGCCCAATTGCCGCTTGGATAAATGGGATTGTTTGGGGCTGTGTTTGGGTGACGCTTTTTAGGGTGGGGAAGATGTGGGTATAGAATGCTTCGATTTCTGCCCGGACTTGGGCTTCGGTCAGCCCCAGGGGTGGGTAAAAGGCTGGGTCGAAGCTTTCTTTGAGGGTGCGGTCGGGGCGGGTGTTTTCGAACATGCGCTGGGTGGCCGCCAGCATTGTTGCTGCCATTTGATCGGGCGGGGCGTGGTGGGCGATGTGTTTTCCCAGCGCACCCAGGTACGCGGGGATGAAGGTGTCCATGTCGTTGCCCAGCAGGGTGTCGTCGAGGTCAATCAGTAGTGTCAGCGTCATTTGCTTCTCTGGCGAAGACGGGCGGCAGGGGGTGGCATTCTCCGCAGCCGATGTGGGGTTCGGGCACGTCGCGCTGGGTTTTGGTGCAGTAGGCTTGGATTTGGACGCGGGCTTTGAAGATGAAGAAGGGCTTGTAGATACTGGCGTGGAGGATCATATTTTCGCAGCTATTGGCCTGGGTGATGCCTGGTACCGGGCAGGTGGCGCAGAGTTGGGGCGTCCATTTGCGCGCTTGATCGGCTGGCAGCAGGCGACATTCTTCGTGTTCGCGCCCGCGGTAGTAATCTCCGTAGAAGTAGGGGCATTCGTTTCCGGCAGGTGTGCGCATGGGTGTCAGGTGTCAGGTGTCAGGTGGCAGGTGTCAGGTGTCAGGTGTCAGGTGGCGAGTATGCTGTTACAGCACAAGCCCCTCTGCTGTGACGTAAATGCACTCGCAATTCTTAACTCGCAACTCGAAACTTGCTACACACGCGTTACGTAAGACCCGTCGCGCGTATCCACGCGGATAGTGTCGCCCTTTTCGACGAAGGCGGGCACTTCGACTTCGAAATCGTTTTCAGTGGTGACTTTCTTGGTCAGCCCGGTGGCGGTGTCGCCGCGCACGGCTGGTTCGGCCCAGGTGACTTCCATGTCCACGGTGGTGGGCAGGTCAATATCCAGCGCTTCTGATCCGTAAAGCGTCAGCTTAACTTCCATGTTTTCTTTCAGGTAGCGGATTGCTTCCGCGATGACGTCTTTGCGGATAGCGGGTTGTTCGTAGGTTTTCATATCCATGAAATAATAAAAACGGTCGTCCGCGTACAAATATTGCACGCTGCGATAATCGAGATGGATGTCTTGGACACTATCACTGGAGCTAAAGTTCTTTTGGATGATCTTGCCAGTGCGCAGATCACGTATTTTTGTGCGGATGATGGCCTTGCCGCGTCCGGGTTTGTGATGTGAGTATTCCAAAACTTTGTACAAAGTATCATTGATTTCGAAGGTTGTGCCTTTTCGGAGTTCGTTTACATCAATCATGTTTTTTCCTTGTAGAGGTATTTTAGGTATCATCTTGAAAAAATAGGGGCATGTTCTCGTTTTGTCAACGAATGAGTAACGGATAAACGAATAACTCCGTGTCAATCGTTTATAACGGGCACGCCGTGTGGTAAAGCGACGGGCTTGACATTCAGCCCGATAGGGCTTCGCAAAATTAGCACGGTGGTTTACCGCCGTGCGGCGTTCGAATGTGCGGACGCTCCGCACAGCGCATCTTCACCGCCGTGCGGCGTTCGAATGTGCGGACGCTCCGCACAGCGCATCTTCACCGCCGTGCGGCGTTCGAACGCGCGGACGCTACGCGCAGCGCATCTTCACCGCCGCCCGGGTTTGAAATTATAGTCCAGCCCAAAGTGCGTGGCAAGAGGCCTCGGCTTATGGTAAACTTTATCCGCTAATCCGTTATCCATCCGCTGATCAGCTATCGAGCTCTTCCGCTGCAATATGGAGAAGATTGGTTCGAGCGTTTACAAACATGATTTCGAGCAGCTTTCGTCTAAAATTAACAGACGAACAAGAGGAACAATATGGCAAAGCAAAAGCAGCATATCGTTTATATCGAAGATGATAATGAGATGATTGACTTGGTTAAGTTGATTCTCGAGCGCAAAGGCTATCGAGTCAGTGGTGCGAATGGTGGAAAAGAAGGCTGGAAACTTGTAAAGACACACATTCCGGATTTAGTGCTGCTGGATTTGATGATGCCCGAGGTCGATGGTTGGGAAGTTTATCAGAACATTCGCGGCAATGACGATACAAAGAAAATCCCTGTGATTGTGATTACAGCAAAAGCGCAGGATATAGATCGAGTGCTGGGGTTGCATATCGCCAAAGTGAATGATTATATCACCAAGCCGTTCAAGCCGGCAGAGTTGGTTGAAAGCATCGAAAACTTCCTCGGCAAATAATCTAAAAATGGCACAATCGCGACAAGTAAAAATTCACAACCTGAGTCAACCGTTCCCCGAACCATTACAAGCCCGATACTGCGACACATTTATGTGTCGCTTGCGCGGCCTGACCTTCCGCAAAAACTTACCGTCAAATGAAGGCCTATTACTCGTTCAAGCGCGGGAAAACCGTACAGAGACCGCCATCCACATGTTTTTTGTGTGCATAGACCTGGCCATAATTTGGGTCAATACCGAAAACAAAGTTGTAGATACGCAATTGGCGCGCCAATGGCACCCGCTCTATGTGCCCCAAAAACCAGCCCGCTACATTTTAGAAGCGGCAGCTTCGCGGTTGTCGAATTTCCAGATAGGAGATCAATTAGATTTTGAAGAGACAAGCGTGGACTAGGCCGTTCCAGAAAAA
>JAYELX010000156.1:5723-20319 GCA_034717875.1 Chloroflexota bacterium
GCTCTATGTGCCCCAAAAACCAGCCCGCTACATTTTAGAAGCGGCAGCTTCGCGGTTGTCGAATTTCCAGATAGGAGATCAATTAGATTTTGAAGAGACAAGCGTGGACTAGGCCGTTCCAGAAAAATAAGTTTTCCAAAATGGCTCTGATTGCCTCGAAAAGCATCCAAATTTTGGAAGGATATAAAATTAGGAACTATCTTAATCTGATACTGGCCCTGCTGCTTTTCTGGCCGTTGGGCATTGCTCAGGCCCAGGAGCAGCAGCCGGATGGCCCGATTTACATTGTTCAAGCCGGCGACACTCTTTGGGACATCGCCCAGCAATTTGGCGTTTCGATGGACGACCTGATTGCCGAAAATGGCATCGCCGACCCCGGTCAATTGGCCGTAGGAGCCCGTTTGGTGATCCCCGGCCTGGAAGGCATTCAAGGCCTTCTAATAACCGCAACGGTTCCGTATGGGGAAAACCTAAAAAGCCTCAGCCGCCGTTATCAAATTTCTGATCAATACATTGCCCGTTTGAATCATTATACTAGCCCCGGGGAGATATACGCGGGTTCGACATTGATCGTGCCCGAAACCGAGAGTGACGATACTCCCGTGGGGGTGGGTCGCGTGACCCTGAGGCTGGGTCAATCCCTGCTGGAATTGGCCATCACTCATGACACAGCCCCGTGGAACCTGATGCTAGAAAATCAAACCCCCGGACTGAGTGCCATCATCCCTGGCGAGACACTTTACCTGACCGGGCGAGAGAACGACAATGATGGCCCCGGCGCCTTACCGGAAGCAATCTCCGCTGTCGAAACATCATCTCCTTTGATTCAGGGGCAAACGCTATCCATCGAATTGACCACCCCGGAGGGGGCCTCCTTGCAAGGGCATTTCCACGATCAAAACCTTAACTTCTTCCGCACCGACGCAGGCACTTACGCAGCCTTGCAAGGCATCTATGCCATGCTGGCCCCAGGCCTATATCCTGTGACAATAGAAGGGCAGCTGGCTGATGGAACTCCGTTGAATTTTTCGCAGCAGGTTTATGTTCGCGATGGGAATTACGCCTACGATCCCCCCTTGGTGGTTGATTCTGAAACGACGGATGCTCACAACAACGAAGTAGAAAGCGAACAATGGTTCTCGCTCGTAGAGCCGGTGACATCAGAGAAACTGTGGGATGGGGCTTTCCAGTCCCCGGTGCCCGCTTATTTCAGCGAATGTTTTCCTTCTTTGTTTGGGAACCGTCGTTCCTATAATGAAAGCGGTTATGAATATTTCCACTCCGGTTTAGATTATTGTGGGAGCACGGGCACCGATATTTACGCGCCGGCCCCGGGGAAAGTGATTTTCATTGGTGAGTTGACGGTTCGTGGAAATGCCACAGTGGTAGATCATGGTTGGGGCGTCTACACGGCCTACGCGCATCAATCAGAATTTTTGGTTGCAGAGGGTGATCAAGTCGAAACAGGCCAACTGATCGGCAAGGTAGGGGTTACCGGGCGCGTCACCGGACCGCATCTGCATTGGGAAGTGATTGTTGGCGGCGTGCAGGTTGATCCGCTGCAATGGTTGCAGCAGACCTTTCCCTGATCTGCAAATGAGTTAATCGCTTACGTCATCATCTTGAGCAGTAATTATTCCCACACCCTCCAGCTCCCCAGATACGGGGGGAGTTTCTCAGCTTCCCCCCGTGGCGGGGGGATTGAGGGGGGTGAACGGTCAATCTTGAATATCATCTTCGAACTCACCGTTTCGATATCTGGTGATCACATCGAGGGCGGCCTGAATTTTCTCCTCGGGCACCAGAATTTCGATTTCACTCAATGGCCCGACCGTGAGCCCGATGGCGCGGGCAGCCCCCTCAGATGCCAACATTGCGGAGATGCCCTGTGCTTTCAGTAATCCGCGCATAAGCTCGGCTTGTAATTCACCTTGTACTTTGGCCGCAACAACCAGCTTTCGCTTGTTCATTTTCTTGCCTCCAATTTGTTGATGACAATAGACGACACTTGTATCAAATTCAGGGTAGAGTATAATAGTAACCAGGCAAAAGCGCAAATAAAATTGTTTTGCCATTTGTTATATTAAGTAGTTTACTGATCGAGGCTTTTTTATGGTACATGCTTCATTTTCGTTGCGAGAAGATTATTGGGAAGATTTTACACTCCAAGAAGAAGACATTAGTATCCTTTACGATTTTCTGCTAGAGTTGGGGACCCCACTCCCACCGGATGATTTGGTAGTTGCTTTGGTTGAGAGCCGAATTCAGATGGAGAAGGAAGAAATCGAGAAAAAACGTCTTGCGGGGGGAAAGACTTACATGCCCAAAGAACAATATGAGATTGGTCAAAAAGTGGTCTTCCCAGCCTTAGATTGGCGACAGGCTGAAGTTATGGCAATGCGTCCTGGGCAGAATCCAGAGTACGAAGAATTTGGGGTCATTGAGGTGCAATTCGATAATGGTGAGAAGCATGAATTCGCGGCTGAATTCGACGATCACGTTTTGAATGAGCCTGAAGAAGAACCTGATGAGCATGTTTCCTTATCTCAATCGGTGTTAGACCTTAATAAAGACTTATTGATCAAGCGACTAGAGCTGGGTCTGAAAGAAAATCCCAATTTTGTATATATTGCTGGTTGCTGGTTCCCGAGGGCACTTTTGGTAAACGTCAACACCGGGCATTTGAATCTTGCTGAGGCTGTATTGGATATGGCTGGAGATGCGCCCTTGCCGACAGCGGAGTTATTAGAACAGGTAGAATTGCCGTCCAACGAGAATCTAAACCTGCTCGAGTTTTCTCTCGATTTAGCTTTGCAAGAGGATGACCGATTCGATGAGGTGGGCCCAGCCGGTAAGGTGATGTGGTATTTACGGCGATTGGAGCCGCAAGATGTTCGCGAGAAACCATTGTACTTGCGCTACCAGGAAATTGAATATAACCGCAATATGCTAACTCCGGCGATGTTGGATATCGAGAACAGCATAGATGATGAGCTTACTCCTGATCAGGATTCCGGGCCGGTTGAGGATGAAGTGGTTGTGCGTTTGTTGTTTCCTCACTGGCGCGCTGGAACGCTTCCGCTTACGCCTCGGCTGAAGCCGCTTTTCCCTACTGCATACGAATCGCCGCGTATTCGCTTTATGTTGGTTGATGGCGACAGCGGAGATAAATTCCCTGGCTGGGTCGTTCGAGAAGAGCAATATGTTCTAGGTCTGGAAAAGTGGTATCATCAAAAAGAGCTTATGCCCGGCAGTATCGTGCGGGTGCGACCGGGAGAGCAGCAGGGTGAAGTTATAGTGCACGTAGACGCCCAACGTTCCCGTCGAGACTGGGTTCGTACAATTTTGGTTGGTGCAGATGGCGGCATGGTTTTCGCTACACTGAAACAGGTTGTTAGTGCAGCCTATGATGAGCACATGGGAATTATGGTTGCCGATACAGATGTTTTAGATGAGATGTGGAAGCGGCGCCAAAAACGGCAGCCTCCCTTCGAGCGCGTTGTCGCTGACATGGCCCGTGAGTTGGTAAAAATGAACCCTCAAAACCATGTGCATGTTACCGAGTTATACGCGGCAGTGAATCTGGTCCGCAGGTGCCCTCCGGGGCCTGTTATGGCTTTGCTGTCATCCCGCCCCTGGTTTGTCCATGTTGGCGATTTACATTTCCGATTTGATGATTCAGCTGGTTAGTACTGCTCGTAGTAATTATTCACCCCCCTCCAGCTCCCTCACCACGGGGGAAGAGTTTCTCAGCTTCCCCCCGTGGCGGGGGGATTGAGGGGGGTAGTTACTGTTCGTAAGTTATTTGAGATAAAAGACAGGAAAGTGTAGGAGTTCTTTGGTGATTGAAACTAAACGTTATAGCCTCGTTAGACCAACAGTTGACACACCTTATTCTATTGATTTTGGTTGGTGGCGTCAACATGATAGCAAGTGGCGCGTTCATTTACGTAGTACCCTATGTCCGGAACATAAAGAACAATTTATGGATGTGGAGGCGGGCGAAGTGGTTGATTGGGTTGACCCCGAAACTGCTAAAGTGCATCGGGTTGATGGTTTGCAGCATATTTTAATCAGCCATTGTGCAAAAACCGAAGGATTTATTACCTCACGAACATCATTGGTAGAATCGATCTTTCGTCTCTTCTTGGCTAATGGCAATACTCGATTAACGCCACAGGAATTAGGAGAACGACTCAATCGCCCAGCAATGACGATCTTGCGCATGTTGTCCGGGAGCCAGGTGTATAAGGGTATTCGTCCTTGCATCGTGAATAAGTGAAATCAGCCCCCGTAGCTCAATGGATAGAGCACCGGACTTCTAATCCGACGGTTGTGCGTTCGAGTCGCACCGGGGGTGCTATAGTAATTACAGAGTTTATAACCTTCTAACAATGAGGGCATTTTCCGGGTAAAAATTTGAGAAGACTCATTTTTCCGAAATGACCCAAAGCGGTAAGCAACCTTGTGGGGGGTAAAAAGAGTGTAGAATCATTTGTCAATTCCCCGCACGATGGAAAAGAAAAACAAAGGTTGTGCTTCCCGAAACGCAACCCTGCTAGGTTAGGCCGTTGCAAAAAAATAACTATCCCAAATTGTTTCAGTTTACAGTGGGAAGCATGCCATATCCAGAACAATGTGCTATTTGCAACTACCGTAGTATTGGAGAGTAGAATTTTATGCCAGCATCTCGTTGGAATACAGA
The DNA here is from genome assembly GCA_034717875.1 of Chloroflexota bacterium. Classification (GTDB taxonomy): domain Bacteria; phylum Chloroflexota; class Anaerolineae; order Anaerolineales; family UBA11858; genus JAYELX01. The sequence goes on from JAYELX010000156.1 coordinate 10,429, forward strand.
TCTAATGGAATATATATCTTGGCTTGATACGGAGGAAATCAACATTGATGATATTTTGTTTCATCCAATAGCGACTCATGTGGGAGATGGTGCCCAAATTGATGATGTGAGCGATGATGAGCGTTATGGGGATTTAATCCCAACGGAACTTCCGATTTTGCCGCTGAGAGGCCTGGTTGTTTATCCCGAGACTGCTGTTCCTTTGACTATTGGGCAACCCCGTTCTATCCGCTTAGTGGACGATGTCGTTTCTAAGGATTTGCGTCTGATTGGGCTGGTTACATCCCGCAAGCCCGAGTTGGAGTCACCAGGGCCGGATGATTTGTATAGTATTGGCACTGTGGCCGCAGTTCACCGCATGCTGCGCACACCCGATGGTACTATCCGCTTGTTGGTGCAGGGGATGATGCGGTTCGAACTAGGTAAGTTTGTCGAAATCGAACCTTATCTCAAGGCTCAAGTCGAGCTGCTCCCTGAGATTGTCGAAAGTGGCTTGGAGATAGAGGCAATGTCCCGCAACGCGCGTGATCAATTCGAGCGCATTGCGGACATGATCCCATCAGTGCCGCGCGAGCTGGTTGATGTTCTCGTTTCGCTAGATGACCCTTTGCAGACGGTTTATACGATCGCAAATTTTCAGCACATTGAAATAGAAGATGCCCAGGAGCTTTTAGAAATAGATACGGTTTCCGACAAATTGCACAAATTGGTTGGGCTTTTGGCGCGTGAAGCCGAAGTCCTGGAGCTAGGGCAGAAGATTCAGAAAGAGGCTCATTCTGAGCTTGAAAATGTGCAGCGTGAGTATTTCCTGCGTGAACAGCTCAAAGCTATCCAGCGTGAATTGGGCGAAGGTGACGATTATAAAGCCGAAGTGGATGAATTCCGTCAAAAGATCGACGACGCGCAAATGTCTGAAGAGGCCGAGAAGCAAGCGCGTCATGAACTAGATCGCATGGAGCGGTTGCCAGCGGCTGCTGCCGAGTACGGCGTCATCCGGACTTACCTCGACTGGTTGGTTTCGCTTCCCTGGTCGATCGTCACAGAAGACAATTTGGACATTCCCCACGCGCGCGAGGTGCTGAATAATGATCACTACAGCCTCGAAGATATCAAAGAACGGATATTAGAATTCCTGGCAGTGCGAAAGTTGCGCCAAGATCGCAGCGATGAATTTGCTGAGAATGATGATAAGTATGATGATAGAATCCGCCGTATTCGTGAAGGTGTGATCCTCTGCTTTGTTGGGCCTCCGGGCGTAGGGAAGACCTCACTAGGTCGCTCGATAGCGCGAGCAATGGGACGGAAATTCACGCGTACATCATTGGGAGGAATGCGTGATGAAGCAGAAATACGCGGGCATCGACGCACTTACATTGGCGCATTGCCTGGGCGGATTCTACAAGCCCTGCGGAGGGTCGAATCTCACAATCCAGTTTTTATGCTCGATGAGGTTGACAAACTTGGCCAGGGCTTCCGAGGCGATCCGGCCTCAGCCCTCTTGGAAGTGCTGGACCCCGAGCAAAACGTCGAGTTTCGCGATCATTACCTGGAAGTAGCCTACGACCTCTCGGAAATAATGTTCATTGCAACAGCCAACCGTCTCGATACTGTTCCAGGGCCTCTGCGTGATCGCATGGAAATCATCGAAATCTCTGGGTACACCGAGGGCGAAAAGATAGAAATCGCCAAAGGGTATTTGATCCCCCGTCAACTGCGCGAGAACAGCCTGCGCATGAGCGAAGCCAGCTTTACGGATGAAGCCATTCAAAAGATAGTCCGTTTCTATACACGCGAGGCCGGCGTCCGCAATCTTGAACGTGAAATTGGGGCCATCTGCCGTAAGATTGTTACGCGCATCGCTGAAGACAAAGAGGACGTGGCTGGTGAAATCACGCCGAAGTATGTTAAAGAGTATCTGGGGCATCCCAAGTTCTATGATATGAAAGACATTGCTGACCGAACATCGCTGCCTGGTGTGGCGACAGGGTTGGCATGGACGCCCGCCGGTGGAGATATTTTGTTTATCGAAGCCACGCGCATGCCTGGAGGAGAAAACTTTCAACTCACTGGCTCGCTTGGCGACGTAATGAAAGAATCTGCAAAAGCAGCCTTGTCGTATGTCAGGTCGAAGGCCAAGAGCCTAGACCTTGATGAAGAATTTTTCTCCCAATCGGATTTTCACTTGCATGTCCCAGCTGGAGCACAACCCAAGGATGGCCCCTCAGCTGGTGTGACCATGGCGACAGCTTTAGTATCGCTAGTTTCTGGGCGACCTATTCGGGCTGATGTGGCCATGACCGGTGAGATTACATTACGGGGTAAGGTAATGCGGGTGGGCGGCATCAAAGAAAAGGTCTTGGCCGCACACCGGGCAGGTATAGCCACCGTGCTGCTGCCCAAACGCAACCAAACCGATCTGGAAGATTTGCCAAAAGAGGTCCAAGAATCGATCAAGTTCATCTTTTTGGATACGGTCGACGATGCTCTGGCAGTTGCTTTGAATGAAAAGGAAGAATCCCAAGAATGAGTAAAATAATGCTCATTGATGATGATGTCGTCATGATTGACCTCCTGACAACTTTATTGGGGATGGAAGATTATGATGTCATCACCCCCCCCATTGACGAAAATATCTTCCAGACTATTCAAAATGAAACCCCGGATGTTATTCTTATGGATGTATACTTGAAGGATAGTAACGGCGATGATGTTGATGGATTGTCATTGTTGAGCCGGATTCGTGAAGACACTAGGCTGGATGGGCTAAAAATTATTATTTCTTCTGGGATTGATTTCCGAGAAAAGAGTATTGCTGCAGGGGCTGATAGTTTTCTTCATAAACCTTATATGCCGGGAAGCTTGATAGAATTGATTAAGAAGTAGTGTCAAAAGGAAACAGTCATTTTTCCTAAAGAAAAAAGTATTGATATAGCTGGATGACCCATTGTTCTTCCCAAGACTGAATATATTATTGACCGCCTTGAGGAGCATCTTTGTGGCCTCCAGATTAATTATAGAGTGAAATAGTGTCAAACAAACATAATCGTACCACTATGAAGTGGTATACAATCGATTTACATTTACATACACCCGCTTCGGGTGATTATCAACAACCAACTACTAGTTATTTGGATATATTAAAACAAGCAGAGCAGAAAGGCTTGGATATTGTTGCCTTTACTGATCACAATACCGTGGCTGGCTATCGCCGCATGCACGAAGAGATTCAGCAATTGGAAGTATTGAAGCGATTGAACCGGCTCCTGCCGGAAGAACAAGCTCGCCTCAAAGAATATCACCGCTTATTGGATCAGGTTTTGGTGCTGCCGGGATTTGAGTTTACTGCCACTTTCGGCTTCCACATTTTGGGCGTTTTCCCTCCCGATAAATCCGTTCGCGAAATCGAACATATTTTGTTGGATCTCAACATCCCTGCTGATCAATTAGACGAAGGTTCCATGACAGTGGGTGCCAGTTCTGATGTATTACAAGCCTACGAGAAAATCAACACAGGCGGTGGATTGGCCATCGCAGCTCATGCCAATTCTAGTCATGGTGTAGCAATGCGCGGCTTCAACATCGGTGGACAAACCAAAATTGCTTATACTCAAGACCCCCATCTCCACGCGCTAGAAGTCACCGATTTAGAACGCAAAGGGCGTTATAGCACCGCCGCATTCTTCAGTGGAACCAAACCGGAATATCCCCGGCGCATGCACTGCATCCAGGGGTCTGATGCCCATCGTTTAGAGAAAAATACTGAGCGACGCAAGAACCTGGGCGTTGGAGATCGCGCTACCGATGTGCGCTTACGCGACGTCTCCTTTGCATCCCTAATGAGTCTTTTCTCTAGTAATGACTTCTCTCGCACTCGCCCCCATCGCGCCAAAGCAGAACCAGCATTCGATTTTATCCAAACTGCGCGCGAAGAAGGCTCGAACATAGTCCAAGATTTTCACGAAAGCATGACAGTGCGTGGAGGCAAGCTTTACGCTGTTATTGCTGATGTGTGTGCATTTGCCAACACCAATGGCGGCACAATCTACATAGGATTGCACGGCGATTCGAAGCGAAAACCATCTGGCGTTAATGCCATCAGCAACTCATTGGCGCGTTTGGAAAAAGAAATCAGCGAACGTATCAGCCCGCCATTGAATTGCGAATTAGCTTCACACAAGTTCCGCGGCAAGAGAATTATCCGCGTCTTGGTGCCTCGAGGCAAGAACCCGCCCTATGCTGTAGATGATAGCAAAATCTATCAGCGCACCGAAGCAGAAACTGGTATGGCGGTTCGTGATGAAATTGTAGGGATGGTATTACGCGGCAAGAGTGATCGTTTGAAAAATGATAGCGATACGCGTGTAGAGGTACATGGCGAGCCTATACCTATACCTGAAGGTGGCATGAAACCCGAAGACCCTCCGCGCACGGGCGTCGAGATCGTTTCTTTCGAAGAGCGCAAAGGTGTGCGTTACTACACCGTGCGCGACCTGCGCAACAATAACGTTGTTAATAACGTTACTCAAAAATCGGCCCGAAAATTATGGCACTATGCCATAAGTAATTACCGTAAAGTTTCTGACGATCTTTCTAAATTTGATGTCAAATGGTATGGCGATTTGGGATTAGTGCAGCGTCAAAAACGTGGAAACTACACCCGCTACGATTTGGTTCAACGCAATCCCGAAGGCGGATACCGTTATTACTTTGGCGTCAACGAAGATGGTATTCATGGCGAGTGGATGCACGTTGCGGGAGTGACCGAGGACTGATATGCGCACAAAGCTACAATTGAAGTTTGGTATTCTTACGGTTTCGGATCGTTCATCACGCGGCGAACGACCTGACGCATCGGGGCCAGCGCTGAAAGAAAAAATTCTACAACAGGGATGGAAAATACCGCGGCAGGGGATTGTTCCCGATGAATTACTACCCCTGAAGGATACCTTATCCCAATGGGCAGATACCGAACGTTTAGACGTGATTCTGACCACCGGGGGCACGGGATTCAGCCCCAGGGATATTACCCCCGAGGCCACTCAGGCCGTGCTGCATCGCCCCGTTCCCGGACTGGCCGAAGCCATGCGCGCTGCCAGCTTAAAGATTACGCCCCACGCCATGCTCTCACGAGCAATTGCAGGCATCCGTGGCCGCACTCTGATAATAAATCTACCCGGCAGCCCCACAGCCGCCATCGAGAATCTGGAAGTAGTTCTGCCGGTGCTTAATCACGCCGTTCAACTATTGCGCGAAGACCCAAAGGCAGAGGCTGATCATAGTTTTGCTTAAAGCCAGAAGTGCCAGACAGTTCGTACTACGGAAATAACTTGCCCATTTCCAAATTTACCTGGTGACATCGCTTGCTTGGTGATCGCTCGCCTGGTGACATCGCTTCGCGTAGCACACCTGTAGGCGCCCGCGGTGTCACCGTGGGAATAACGCTCCGCGTCGCCCAGGTGGAACGCAGAGCGGTATCGCTGGACGTTCCCACGAGGAGCGTAGGAACGAGAGAAAGAACGGCAATTCCCCATCCCTCTCTGCAGGCGGAGAGGGATGGGGCCAGAGGGTGGGTGAGGTGACTGATAGGTGCAGGTCGTCATACTCGCCTGGTGACATCGCTTCGCGTAGCACACCTGTAGGTGCCCCGCGGTGTCACCGTGGGAATAACGCTCCGCGTCGCCCAGGTGGAACGCAGAGCGTCATCGCTGGACGTTCCCATGCGGAGCTAGGAACGAGAGAAAGAACGGCAATTCCCCCTCCCTCTCTGCAGGCGGAGAGGGAGGGGGGCCAGGGGGTGGGTGAGGTGACCGAACGGTGCAAGGGACTTCCGCCCAGTTGCAAGCGAGCATTTGTTTGTGTTACAATCAAATTATGCCGGGATTAGTACTTGAGAGTCACTCATTTGTTCCTGTAAGGAGGTAATAGATTATGAAAGATAAAGAAACCATGCTTGACCTGATGCGCTTCTGGCTGTTTGGAACTTTCGTCATTCTTATAGTGGCAGCAACCGTTTATACGGGTGGTGTACTTGGCCTGGGCATGTTGATTTTCAAAGAGCTATTTTACTGGTTGGCTCTTGTGATCAGCGCTGTATTGTGCGTATTGTGGTACTTTGTTTATAAATGGTATTTGGATAAGAAAATGTAGGTTGGAGTCTCTGTCGTCAAAACCCCGGCGATTGATCTGACGAGGCATGTAATAAACATGCCTCGTTAGTTTTTTAATTATCGGTTTGTGAGTGCTCAGCCGGGGTGTCATAGTACTTGCTCAAAATAATAGTTTAGACCTCGTCCGAGAATAACTGCCCTTATATAGATAGCGAAGGCCTCCCGACTGAGGGTTCGGTCAGGAGACCTTCACCATCGAGGTCAAGAGACTTTTGGTGAGTCCCCTCTCCCACCGGGACGCTGTGCGTGCAAAGCAAGGGCTAGGGTGAGGGAAGTCAAATTGGTCTCTTATTTAATTTCATCGATAACTTTGCGAGCAATTACCAAGCGTTGAATTTCGCTGGTGCCTTCGCCGATGGTCATCAAGCGGGCGTTGCGGTACATACGCTCAACCGGATACTCACGGCTATAGCCATAGCTGCCATGGATTTGAATGGCTTTGTAAGTGACGCGCTCGGCCATTTCGGTGGCGAATAATTTTGCCATGGCGCCCTCTTTGGTGAAAGGTTTCCCTTGTTCTTTGAGCCAGGCGGTATGATAAATCATCATGCGGGCAGCGTAAATCTCGGTAGCGGAGTCGGCCAGCATCCATTGAATGGCCTGGTATTGCGAAATGGACTTGCCGAAAGCTTCACGCTCCTTGGCGTAGCGTACAGCTTCTTCCAGCGCGGCTTGGGCGATGCCGACGGAGAGCGCGCCAATGCTGATCCGACCCTCATCCAAAGTGGCCAACGTTTGATGCAGCCCGCGGCCTCGCTCGCCAAGTAGATTCTCTTTGGGCACGCGCACATTGTCATAGGTGATGGCGTTGGTATGAGTACTGCCCAACCCCATCTTTTTCTCGGGGGGGGATACGTGCAGGCCGGGAACATCTGTTGGGACAATGATCATGCTCAGGGAATGGGAGCCACCCTCGGGGTCGCTTCGGGTCAGCGTGATGATGTAGTCAGCGTCTCCAGCGTTGGTGATCCATGCTTTCGAGCCGTTGATCACCCATTCATCACCATCCAGTTCAGCCCGGGTTTCGATCCCTTGAAGATCAGACCCCGCGCTGGGTTCGGTAAGAGCCAGGGCGGCTAATTTCCCTTCTCCGCTGACGGCCAACGGTAGATATTGTTTCTTCTGCGCTTCACTGCCGAATGTGGCAATAGGTGCGCACCCCAGCCCGGTGTGCGCAGATATAGCTAGTGCCGTACCGCCGTCTCCCCAGGCTAACTCCTCGATGGTGATTGCTTCGCTGATGGCATCCACTTCGGAACCGCCATAGGCCTCGGGTACTGCGACGCCCAATATGCCCATTGGTCCCATTTTGCGAATGGCACCCCAGTTGAGTTCCTGGGCTTCATCTAGCTCGGCGGCCTTGGGCTTGACCTCTTTGGCCGCAAAATTGTGAACCGCTTTGCGCCAGAGACGTTGTTCTTCTGTCAGGTTGAAATCCATAAGTTGATCTCCTTTGAAGTGTTTGTGAATTGGTTAAAAATTTTAATAGTGGTAAAAAGGTAAGAGACAAAGAATTTTGCGCGAGGTGACAGTCATCTTCAAAGATGTCAGCAATTCCCGATATGGCTCACACAAACTGGATAGCGATGGTCTCCAGACCGAGCGGCGGTCATTTCAAGCTGTTTTTAGAAAAATGACTTGCAAATTAGGTCAAATAGGGAATTGCTGCAAAGATGTCTTGCTATAAAAGATATGCTGTTTAGCGAAACAATTCAAGGTGTACATCGATTTTATAGATGACTGTCACCTGAGTTCATCATTTACTATTAGTACCGTATCTTATCAAAAATTCGGGGATGAGTAGGGCGGTTTTCCCCATAAGGGGATAACCGCACTACCCGCAGGCACGCAAAGCGTGAAAACCTGCCCTACCTCTTCTCGCCGTTTTGTTTAGAAGATACTCAGCACCACAGTTAAACGCGCTCATTCGAGCCATGTCATTCCGAACGAGCGGAGTAGCAATTCTAAAGTTGACCGCAAAAACTTGGTTTCGATACACCCGGCGCTGGTAGAGTAGCGAGATACGAGCGTATTGAAATCCAGCCGGGCACTAAACCGGCGTTTTTGCTGATTCAAGCGTTCCATATTTAGAATTGCTGCGAGTGGAGGGAACGAAGAATCTCCTTTTTGTGCATGCAGAGAGTCAGTGGTGGTGAGCTAATCATGGGTTCATTTCGTAGACATCTTTGAGCGCGTATACATGTTCATGCCATACTTGTTGATAGCGATTATCATCAACGGATGGCTTATGGAGCATGTCTAGACAGGAGCCCATTTGCTGTGAGGTGCTGCTGGGTTTGTTGTGTAACTGTAGGGCGAACTTAGAAAAATCTCTGACCATGAAATCGAAGATTTGATCGATCAGCGCATTTTCTATTGCGTAAATCTCAGCGTTCTCGAGAATAAGCTGTGCGTAGACGACCAGGGCAAACAATTTTCCAAGGTTCAACAGAAAGTCAATGTCCTTGCGCTGTGCTTCGTCTGGAGTGGCCCTGGCCAGGAATTCTTTGAAAATAGATACTTGCTCGTCGAATATGTTTACGTTAGGGAGATCGTATTTATCGAAAGCGATTTTATAATCGTGAAACCGAATCTTTCCAAGCCCGCGGGTTGGGCCTTGCTCGAAAAGAAAGTCATCATTTGTGGGTTGATTTTGCTTGGTAACATTATCATAATCTCTGGGATCGAAAAAGTAGTTGGGCATAAATTTGACGATCAGGGCGATGTTGACATGGGCAGTACCTTCGAGTTTGGGCAGTGCCCGTATGTCCCGTGCCGCCATTTCGAAATAGGTGTCGCCTTCGAAGCCTTTGGCGGCGATTATGTCCCACAGCAGGTTGATGACTTCCTCCCCCTGGAGGGTGACTTTCATTTTGACCATGGGGTTATAGAGCAGGTAACGCCGGTCATCGAGCGAAGCGGTGCGCATATAATCGGCTGCCCGCAGTGTGAAGAGTTTCATGGCGACCAGACGGGCGTAGGCATCGGTGAACATCCGCTTTACGTGGGGGAAGTCGGTCACGTACATATCGTAGAGACGGCGGTTGGCAGCGTGATTGATCGCCTCATAGAAGGCGTGTGTGCAGATTCCGATGGATGCCCAACCCAAATTATATTTGCACATATTGACAGTGTTGAGGGCAGCATCCCAGGCATCTTGCCCTTTGGAGAGAATATCATCCTCGCTGACGGGGTAGTCGCGCAGGAGATATTGGCCCACATAGTTTTGGCTTGCGGTCACATTTTTGATCAGTTCGTAGTCTTGATGGCGGTAATCGGCAGTGAAGAAAACATACTCTCCGCTGTCGGCCATCTTGCCAAAGGTGGAAACCATCGGTGATACGTTGGCGTTGCCGATGTAGTATTTCTCTCCGTTGGCGCGGTAAGTCCCATCGGCTTGGGGGCTTAGGTTCATCTCCGTGGAGTAGATATCGGCGCCATGTTTACGTTCAGAAAGTCCAAAAGCAAAAACGGCTCCGTCCCGAAGGAGTTGGGCCGCGTTTTGTTTGAGGGCTTTGTTTGCACTCATCCAGATGGGGCCGAGTCCGAGGCTGCTGACTTGCCAGGTGTACCAGTAAGCCAGCCCGTAGAAAGCGAGTATCTCGTTGAATTCGCAGTTCCTCCAGGTATCCCAGCGGTAATCATCATTGGCGCCATATTTGGAAGGTGTCAATAATGTGGCGAAGATTTGTTCTTTCTTCACGAATTCGAGAAAATCTTCGTA
>JAYELX010000157.1:0-20188 GCA_034717875.1 Chloroflexota bacterium
TCCCAATACCCTTTCGCCCAATAAAAGGTCTACCTTTTTCAGTCGTTGTCTTTCCATCCTTTCTTTTTGAATAGCCAATTTTCAGAAATTTCCCTTGAAAGTCACCCCTATCCATTCCTTCCCCATCATCTTTAATAACAAGCGTATTAGCATCTCTATCTATGTAAATCCATACATTTTCAGAATCAGCATCCCATGAATTTGATATAGCTTCCCCAAGCACAGTCATGAAACTTCGATAAAGGTTTCTTCCTAAATGGTTAAGAACGCTTAGGGATATTTCAAACGTAAATTGTTCATTTTTCGTCATTGTATTTTCCTAAATGAGCTTGGATAGATTTTCCTATGACAAAGCCCAAATCAACTGGAACAGCATTGCCAATATGAATTCCCAATTGCGTTGTAGACATATTTTTTTCATCTTCGCAAAATTTGTAACTCGCGGGAAACGTCTGTAACAAAGCCCCTTCTCGCATAGTTAAAGCTCGATTTTGAGTTGGGTGACCAAATCTTCCTGTGCCGTAGCTAAAAAATTGTGTTGTGATAGTAGAGGCTGGCTCGTCCCAAGCCATTCGCCCATAAACTGCTGTGTAAGTTTTACCAGTATTTTTCCTATGACATGCTAGAAGTAATTCGTCATCCCAATCATGCCAAGTTCCGTTAGGTTTAGACGCTTTGATGCGCTTCAAATTTATTTTTGCCAATCTTCTTGACCTATGCAATGGATCACTTTCACATATTTCCCCGGCACTAACTGGGGGCAGGTCACCTATTGCTTGTCTCACGGTAACGTAATTTTCAGGTGTATGTGTTTTAGGAACAAGTTGTATATCTCCATATTTGGATGCTAATAAAACTAATCTTCGTCTTTTTTGTGGAATTCCATAATCAGGACAAAAAACATTAGAATAGAAAACAAAATACTTTTTATCTATCAAAAATTGTACAAAATCCTTAAATATTTGCTTGTTCGCCAAATTTGGCACATTCTCCATTGATACTATTTCTGGTTTTGTCTCATCAATTAACCTTTTAAATTCATTCAATAAGTACCATTTTTTACCACTTTGCTTTCTATTGTTTTTATTTGCGTGTGTTGAAAAGGGTTGACATGGAGCGCAGCCGACTAAAATTTTGACACTTTCATTTTCGCCCCAATACTGCTTCTTTATCTCATCCCCGTCAAGCTCAACAATATCCATAGAGAGAAATTCTCCTTGAACATTTTCTTCAAAAGCATATTTACAAGAATCGTCCAAGTCTAAGCCCGCGACAATAGACAGTCCCGCTTTTTTAAGCCCATATGATAGCCCCCCTATGCCACAAAATAAATCAATTGTTGAAGTTTTCACGCTCATAATATACCACTCAATTTAATTACATAAACATGCATTAGAAACCTAACTATTAAATAGACTGCAAATCAAGAGACTAAAATTGAGAATTACGACAAATAAAAAGTCCAATATACCAAAAAATGACCAATTGCCGCAAAATTGCAGTACATTGCTCATAATAGAATTTTATCCGCCAAATTTGGGGCCTAAAGAGGATTCAATCTATCAACTTGCTTTTGCTGGTTACATTCCCAAAACGACAGTATCAGTATCTGTTGTTCATTAGTATACCATAAGGGAACTCAACAATGGTATCTGAGTCCCACAAACCCCTTGACCGCAAGCATCGCACAGCATCCCCCTGCGGACAGTCCCATATTTTCGATCTGAAGTAAATCCTTCATTTCACCCTCATCGGAATCCCTGCTACCAGCAAGAAAATTTCGTCGGCGTGACGCGCCAGCGTCTGGTTGGCGCGTCCTAAAATGTCGCGGTAGGCGCGTCCCAATTCATAAGCCGGCACCAGCCCCATGCCCACCTCGTTGGATACTACCAGCATGGTCACGTCTTCTGCACGGGCGTAGGCTGCCAGGGCTTCGACATCAGCGATCACGTCGGCCTCGATGCGTTCATCGAAGGGGTCGGCGCTGGGTTCGTCGAATGGATCATCCTCGGGACCGGCGGCTGCTAATAGATAATTGGATACCAGAAACGTGATGCAGTCGACCAAAACAACCTTTTCCCCGCTTCGTCCTTGCCTAATAGCCTGGGCCACGTTTCGGGGAGTCTCGATCAAACCCCAGTCTGCCGGGCGGTTGGCGTGATGTTGCTCAATACGCGCATCCATCTCTTCGTCTTTTGCTTCAGCCGTGGCGATGTAAAGCACGCCTCCACCGTGTTCTTTGGCCAGATTTTCAGCGTAGGTTGATTTGCCGCTGCGTGCGCCGCCCAAAATCAGGATTAGTTTTCCCATCTGATATTTGTCCTTTTGGTCAGGTTATCAAAGTTTTGATTAAGCTCATGTTTAGGGATGATTCTACCGTGTCAGTGAGATAGGTCAAGGATGCCGCAAATGGATCGCTTTGGATTATCCCAGCATGTTTATCCGACCACCCCAGGCTGGATAGCCAGACCCGGAGCAGATTCTCATTCCCGAACAAGCCGTGAATGTAGCATCCCCAAATGCGGCCATCGGCACTGGTAGCACCGTCGCTGACGCGGACAGCTTCCTCGTTGCGGCTGGTAATCTGGAGCCAGTTTTCATCTCCCTCTGTGCGGCCAATATGAATTTCGTAGCCTTCGATGCTTTGCCCATCGACTGCGTGTAGCCAATTACGTTTACCCGACGCGCAGATAATGCCTGTGGCCCGGTAGGTGGCCTTGTCTCCGACAAAGGTTGTTCGCATGGGCAGCAGGCTTAGGCCCCGGGTGTGCTTCTGGCGCGATTCGATTCCGTCGGGGTCAGCGATTGACTGGCCCAGCATTTGGTAGCCGCCGCAAATGCCTACCACCGCGCCGCCGCTGTGGGCATGTTGGTTTATGGCATCCGCCAGGCCCGAAGCGCGCAGCCATTCCAGATCGCCGACCGTGCTTTTGGTGCCGGGGATGATGATAGCGTCGGGATTTCCCAGCCGGGTGGGGGAGTTGACGTAGCGGACGCGTACACCAGGCTCAGCAACAAGAGGGTCGAAATCGTCGAAGTTGGCGATGCGGGGCAGGTGGATCACGGCGATATCGACTTCGGCAGTGCTGTTCGAGTGGACGGGTTCGATGGTTTCGAGGGCGACGGCGTCTTCCTCGGGGATGAATAAATCATTCAGGTACGGAACCACGCCCAAAACAGGTACGCTGCTCCGCTGTTCCAGGATGCGGATTCCGTCCTCAAAAAGAGATAAATCTCCCCGGAATTTGTTGACAATAAATCCGGCCATGATCTTCTGTTCATCGGGCGGAAGAAGCCAATAGGTTCCCAGGAGTTGAGCGAAGATGCCGCCGCGATCGATATCGCCGACGAGCAGCACGGGCGCTCGAGCGTATTGGGCTACGGACATGTTGACGATGTCGTTGGCTTTGAGGTTGAGTTCGGCGGGGCTGCCCGCTCCCTCGATGATGACCAGTTCGTACTCGGCGAGCAGGCGGTCAATCGCTGCGGTAACTTGTTTCCAGAGATATTCCTTGTTGGGGTAGTAGTCGCGGGCGTCCAATGTTTGCCAGGGGCGGCCATTGACTACCACCTGGGAGCGAGAGTCGCGTTCGGGCTTGATCAGGATGGGGTTCATATCGACGTGCGGCTCCAGGCCAGCCGCGGCAGCCTGCACGGCCTGCGCACGTCCAATTTCGCTGCCATCGGGGCAGACAGCTGCGTTGTTGGACATATTTTGGGACTTGAAGGGGGCGACTTTGACTCCACGGCGGGCATAGCTGTGGCACAGCGCAGTGACCAGCAAGCTTTTACCCGCTGAGGAGCTTGTCCCTTGAATCATTAGGGTTTTTGCAGTCATGTTATATTGTTTTTAGGTGGCAGGTGTCGTTGAGCAGGTTGAGAATAGGCCCCTCTTCATAAACCGAAATTGCTGACAGCGAGCAAGGTTTTAGATGGAATTGCCAGAATTGGGCCAGATCGAGATTGAGTAATTGAGCGATTAGTATTTGCAATGAACCCCCGTGGGCAACGAGCAGGATGGTTTCGTTACATCGGTGTTTTTGGATGATGGCGTTATAGGCAGATATGACGCGCTGGGCCAATTGCGGCAGGGTCTCTCCATCCGGTGGGGCGAATTTGGCCATGTCCTCGTGCCAGACCTGGACGGCTTCCGGGTCGCTGGCTTTGATTTCAGCGTAGGTGCTTCCTTCCCATTGGCCGAAGCTGGCCTCGCGCAGACCGGGTTCGGCGATCAGCGGGCAGGTGTGATGTTCGGCGATGGCTTGGGCTGTTTCCCAGGCCCGGCTTAAGTCGCTGGCGTATATGGCATCAATATCTTCTTTGGCCAGACGGTGAGCGATTTTTTGGGCTTGGTGTTGGCCGTTTTCGTTGAGGGGGATGTCCACTTGACCTTGGAAGCGTTGTTTGGCATTCCAATCGGTTTCTCCGTGGCGGACTAAATAGAGTTGGATCATAATAGTTCTGTTTAACGCAGAGGCGCAGAGAAGCAGAGGCGCAGAGTACCCGTTAACTTCGTACCCCCCTCAATCCCCCCGCCACGGGGGGAAGCTGAAAGACTCTCTCCCCAAGTCGAGTAAGGCTTCTAACCCCCGGCGAAGGTAGGATTCGGCGGCGGCGGTGGTGTGCGATTCTGCCTTGAAGGTCTCCCAGGATTGCATGGGAAGATCACGAATCGAGGCCATCATTTGTTGAACCCACCGAATGCGTTCGAGTACGACAGTTTCTTTTAGACGTGATGGAGTCATATTGCTTCTCCTGTGCGCAGCATTCTGCGCCTTTCTCGTTCCCAGGGGGCTAGATCACCCGCTCGCCGGAGTACAAACAATTCGTATTCGGCTTCTTTGACTTCATCTGAAGCGTATAATAATTCCCCTCTGATAATTTCCAATGCTAGAAACGGAGGGGCTTCGGGCAGGACTACAACATCCACTCTGGGGACATTGAATAATTTCTCTAGTTCCAGACCAATCAAGACTTTATCGTCGATGGTCAAATGTCTATTTCGAGGCGGCAAAACGCCAATATCCAAATCTGAGCTGATCGGACTTGATGGGGCCTCTTCTCCCTGAACGCGCGCCAAAGCTTCCTTCGCTCGACTGCCAAAAGCGTAGATGGCAATCAACTCGTATTGATGCACTAAAGATGCGATTTTTCTAGCGATTGGTGATTTCGTCATAAGATGACCTTTGCTTGATGATTGTTGAAATTATAGCACGGTACAAGTATCTAAAGATGTTGTAATGAAAAGAGAATTTTGAGATGGTTCATATGGCGCAATAAATAAGGTTACACTTTTTTGAGATACGTGGCGCCGGTTCGCTCTGCGTCCCCACAGGGGGGAAGCCTGTCGAAACCAAGCGGCCCTAAGTAGGTACAATAAAATATGGGATGGTTCATATGGAAAGGAAATTACGGTTACACTTGCTCCGAAGGAGTACTCTTCGAGTAATAGAGCAAACGCCGGTCGAGTGAATTCGGAGCGCTAGCGGAGAATTTGTATCGAGACCAAGTTTGCGGGTTATTGCGCCGAAGGCATCCCTTGCGGGAAGGGAATATTGCTGTATTAGGCCGCTAGGTCTCGATACATTTTCGCTAAACTACAGCGAGCGCTTTGCATGCCTTCGGCAACACTCGACCGGCGCTGAGATATTTTACAAAAAGTGTTACCTTAACCGTGAACCACCCCCAAAATATCTTTATAAAATCAGCCCAGCCTTCAGCATAGTCAATTAAATAAGCATCAACGTGAAATAGTGGGGTAGGAAACTTCATATTCAGACCTCACAGGTTTCAATGGTGTATTTGGATTTGAAAAGCATGTCGTAAAGGTTCAAGATGGAACCCGTAAGTCGTTCTTTCAAAAACCTGTGAGGTCTTAAATAAATGGGGATAGCGAAGGTTTTGCCATCCTTAGGCAAGGCACGCCACAGGTGTAACCGAGCGCAGTCGGAAAATTACAAAGAAACTTTCACGGACTTACTTAGTGAACCCGCTCCCTAGATTTCGACTAGGCTACTCCTTTTGGCACCTCAATCAGCGTTCGCTCCACATACTCGAAGAGTACTCCTGCGGAGCATGTGTGAAATGAATTCTTGCGCCACGTGAACCATTCCATTTTTACGTGGCTTTAAGCTTTATCGCTGCCAGCAGTTTTTGATTCTCCTCGGGGCGACGGGTGGCGATGCGGACGAAACTGGGCAGCCCGAAGGAAGCGCAATCGCGCACTTGCAGGCCTGCTTCCATCAGCGCATTGCGAAATTGAGGCCCGTTCTCCACAGGCAGCAGGAAGAAATGAGTCCGGGAAAGGATGGGGGACAAACCCATCGATACCAGCCCGGCGACAAGCTCCGTCTTGTTTTTAAGAATCTTTTGCCAACAATTCTTATAATAATTCTGACTTTTTAGGGCGGCGATTCCGCCAGCTTGTGCCAGAGCGTTTACGCTCCAGGGTGGCCGGGCTTTACCCAAAGCCTGGATAACGGCTTTATTTCCAACAGCATAGCCTAACCGTAAACCGGCCAGAGCATAATCTTTGGTCATCGAGCGCATCACTAAAATATTGGCGTGTTCTAATTGCAGAGTGGAAGGCATCCCCTCCGCGAAGGCTATGTAGGCTTCATCTACAACGAAGAGAGTTTCTGGGTGTTGCTCTGCCCAGATGTTTAATCTATGGCTGGGGAGCACCTGCCCGGTGGGGTTGTTGGGATTACAAACGAAGACCAAGCGGAAGTTGGTCTGTTTGAATTGCTGCTCAATCTGATCGGGTTGAAAAGTAAAAAATTTTTCTGGTTGGGCTGCCCAGGTGTGAATTTCCGCACCCATCAACGCGGCGGCGTGGGCGTACTCACCGAATGTAGGGCCGAGAATTAAGACCGGATCGCCGGGTTGTAGGTAAGTTAGAGCAATCAACCAAATCAATTCGGCGGTGCCGTTGGTGACGAGAATGGATTCGAGCGAGACATTATGATGCCTCGACAGCGCCCGGCGTAAGTTTAATGCTTCACGGTCGGGATAGCGATCGAGTGGAACGGATTTTAGCGACTGGCGCACGACTGGGGCTGGTCCGTAGGGGTTGCTGTTGACGCTGAAGTCGATGACCTGACCGGGCATTAAGTTCAAGTTTTCCAGCTCGGCGAAATCTGGCGCGCCATGATGAACGGGAAGAAGTTTTTCGATTTCTGGGCGGGGGTGTAGGCTTTTGTATTCAGACATGATAAAAAAGGTAATGGTTAGAATTGGCTGATACTTTATCCGGCATAGGTGACAGTCACTTTATCAAATAGCGTTGAGCGTGTATTCTGAGTGGCAAAATGAGTGAATTTCAGTACTTTTTTATCAACCAAAAGTGACTGTCACCCTTCTCAGCAGTCAAAAAAAGTAGTCAGAGCCGTGGGAGCGTACACACCACGGCTCGTTGTTGGCGCCACTTCCTGCTTCCATAAAAAGCAGAAAGTGACTTTAGGAGGATGTAACGGAATTATGACTTAAGCTTGTTGTGACGGTGCGGTATTAGGATAAAAAGTAAAGCTGTCAATCCTGTCACTGCGGCTAAAAGTGTTCTGGCTTTGCGGATGTGTTCAGGCTTGGGGGCTGGCGATCCCATGCCAAGTTTGTATTGGTCTGCTTTTTCCAGTTCAATGCCCAACGCTCCGGCCATTGCGCTCATGGGATAACCCGCGTTGGGGCTGTCGGTGATGTTGGCGTCGCGGCGCATGATTTGCCAGGTTTGAGCGGGGCTGCCGCCCTGGAAGGGGGCAACCAACACGAAGAGCAGTCCAGTCAGGCGTGCGGGGATGAAGTTGAGCAGATCATCAAGCCGGGCGGGGAATTTCCCCAGCCACTCACGGGCGGCATCGCGGTAGCCCAACATCGAATCTGCTGTGTTGGCGAAGCGATAGGCCAGAGCCGCGGGAAGACCGCCCAGGGCATAATAGAACAGCGGAGCGATAATCCCGTCAGATGCGTTTTCGGCAACTGACTCGATGGTTGCCGCGGCCACCTGGGATGCGTTCAACTTGGACGTGTCCCGGCTGACCAGATGCCAGCTTACGGCTCGGCGCGCTTCGTTGAGATTATCGCCTTCCAGCGCGGTTTGCACTTCCCCAGCAGCGCGATCCAATCCCCGCAGTGAAAACGTAGATTTGAGCAAAACGGCCTCGGCCAGCCATCCCAGCGGATTGGGCAATCGCGCAAAAAATTTGTTAAGTATAATTCCGATTCCGGCGACTAACCCAGCCCCAGAAAGGGTTAGAAAAGCCCCGTAAAAAAACCGATTCCCATGCCCGCGGCGCGGCGTGTGCCGTCTCAACCCCGCGATCAGATTGCCCATCCAGGCGACCGGATGAAAGCGGTTGGGCGGGTCGCCAAGCAGTTGGTCGATACCCAGGGCTAATATCAGCGTTATTTTATGGTTGGATTGCATTATTAATAGCGAAGCCGATCAGAAGAATCATTTCGACGAGTTCATTCAGCGCGCCGTAGATGTCGCCGGTCAGGCCAGAGATGCGGCTGAGGATGAAACTGGCCGCGCCCCAGACGATCAGCGCGGTGAGTGTCAGGGCGATCAATCCCAGCCATTGGGCGCAAAGCCAGGCGGCGATTATAGCGATCACACTTGCCAGCGCCATTTGTCGCCAGGTGACGTTGTCTTTCAAATCGCGGCCCAGACCTTTGGAACGGGCATACGGGAAGCTGAATAAGGCCAGAGAGACGCCCCAACGACTCAGGGTTGGAATCAGAATCAGCGCGGTGGTTGCCTGGGGCAGGCCACTCAGGGCGTTGAATTTCAGCAGCATGAGCAGGAACCCACTCGCAAAGCCGAAAGCCCCGACGCGCTCATCGTGCATGATTTCCAGTCTTCGTTCCGGCGTGAAGCCCCCGAAGAGACCATCCCAGGTGTCCAAAAATCCATCCAGGTGCAGTGCACCGCTGGCGACGATCCAAAGCGTGAGTACCAGCGCGGCGGTGAGTGAGGCAGGGGCGATCAGGATCAAGCCGTAATTGGCTCCGGCCAGCATAGCACCGATCAGCAATCCAACCAGAGGATAATAACCCACCGCTTGACCTAACTCCTTAGCGGTGAAAGGGCGTTTGATAATTGGGGGGATTAGGGTCAAAAATTGCAAGGCAGCAAGTAATGGCATGAGCATGTTATCGGCGTATACGAATATTACCTTCCGTTGCTACCGTAAATGCGTTCGGTAGCTGCGAAGCGTGATTGTCCAAGACAGATTTGAGAACTCGAACACGGTTAACCGCGCTCTCGTTTCGTAGTCGAAGCAAAATTACCCCATGATGGTTTTGTCCACTTCGATAGACCAATTCGCCGAAGTCTTTATCGTTTGTGACAATTATCCGCTTTTCACGTACCGCTCGTTCCAGGATTTCATTATCATGTGCTTGGGGCATAATTTCTGAAACAGCAAGCACATCATATCCCCTGTCCTGCAAATATTTAGTAACAGCAAAACCAGCGGACTCGTCTACGATGATTTTCATCTGTTAATCTTGGTTATTGAGCAAGGTAGGGAAGAGGATAAACGTTTTCATTGTCTAATACTTGGGCTGCGTATTCAAGAGCCGCTTGTATATCAATGTGTTTTATTTTCGGATATTCCTTCATAATATCGCTATCAGGAATACCTTGAGCCAACATGCGAATGATAAGCTTTACGGGGATACGTGTTCCTCGGATAACGGGTTTTCCTGTCATAATACGAGGGTCCATGCTGATTCGCTTCTGAAGAATTTTTTCCATTGTGTTCTCCTTCTATCAAAAGGATTTTAAGTGTACTTTTTATTGTATATTGGAGACATCAGTTAGGTGAGAAACTCAATATGATTATGTGATAGTCTCTCTTAGATTTTTATGAATTTGTATTTGGTGGATACCTAGAATTTTATGTGACAGTTTTATGGACGCTCAATTTTTTCGCAACTAATTACACGAATTATACTAATTTCTGGCATTTCTTCGCGCAAATTCGTGAAATTCGGTGCAAATTATTGGGCAACCACGCGAAAACCCAAAGAGCTTATTTGGTTTATTAAAAGTATATCAGATATTGCCACTAAAAAAAGATAGATAGTTTCCGATGGAGTATAGATGTGCAAAGCCGTGAAGAAGAAGATAAAGAGCTTTGACGGTCCATCTCCATGGCTCTGCGTAGATTCTAATGCTCGTTATTCCTTGTCAGAAACGCCGGCTTCGCTGAAGGTTGCCATATCCGAAAGAATCTTGCAAGCGGCTTCGATCAGTGATATTGCCAGTGCGGCGCCAGTGCCCTCGCCCAGACGCAGGCCCAAATCGAGCAGCGGTTCCAACTCCAGCCATTCCAACATGATTTGATGGCCGCGTTCTTGGGAGCGGTGGGCGCTGAAGAGATACTCGCGCACCTGGGGGGCCAGCTTCACCGCCAGCATAGCCGCGGCGGTGGAGATGAAGCCGTCAACTACAATGGGTTTGCGCTGGGCTACCGCTGCCAGAATCGCTCCGGTCAGGCCGCCGATTTCGAAGCCGCCTATCTTTGCTAAAATATCGACGGCATCGTCAGCATCGGGCTGGTTGGTTTCCAGTGCTCGTTGGACGGCGTTGATTTTGCGTTCTAACCCTTCGTCATCCACGCCGGTGCCGCGGCCGACGATTTCCTTCGGTGCGCGCCCGGTCAGGGCCGCGGCGATAGCGGCGGAGGGAGTGGTGTTGCCAATGCCCATGTCGCCGGTAGCCAGAATATCGAGGCCTTTTTCAAGTTCAGCTTCAACCACGGCGATTCCGGCCTCAATCGACTCGATGGCTTGCTGGCGCAACATAGCTGGGCCGCGGGCAATGTTGCCGCTTCCGGGAGCAATTTTCTTGTCGATCAAATCAGGGTGGCTGCCAAAATCAGCAGCCACGCCCATATCGACGATGACGACGCGGGCGCCGATGTGCTGAGCCAAAACATTGATGGCCGCGCCACCGTTCAGAAAGTTGTACACCATCTGGGTCGTTACTTCCGAAGGGTAGGCGCTGACTCCTTCAGCTACCACACCGTGATCACCGGCCATAGTGGTGATGACCTTGTACTCGATGGATGGAGCAGCATCACCTGTGATTCCGGCCATCCGAATGGAGATCGCTTCCAATTGCCCCAGGCTGCCGGGCGGTTTGGTGAGTTGATTTTGTCGAGAGCGAGCGGCCTCCATGGCGGTTTCGTCAAGGGGTTGAACTTTCGAGATGATGTCTTGCAGGGTCATAGGTACTCCTTTTTGTGATTGGGTTGTTGCGCGGGCCGCCATCAACAATGTTATACGATCTCACCGCAATAGTGTCTGGCAACTTACGTTTGATAAATTGGGTTACTGAAACAATGTCGATCTGAGCAGGGTCAACGATTACGCCCAAGATGGTGCCGCTGTGGGCACGACAAACGCCCAGGGCATGGATTTGATCGGCCAGCGCAAGAGCATGTTCCAATAGGGGAGAAAACAAAATCTGCTGATGGGTTTCTGCGCTCAGCGTTGCTGCCTTTCCCACCGCCTCCCAGTCTTGGGTTGATAGTCCCGATTTGAGTAGATTGAAAGCCTCTTGATGGAGGGACGCCGACTGGGACAGTGCTGCCCCCATATTGCGCTGATTGAAGGCCAGCGTATCCACTTCCCCGCCAGGGTCGAGCAGGATTACCTCGAGGGGTGGTGCCGTTCCCCAAACCTGATGATTCGTCCCGTCGCGGTGTGTGAACAGAGTCAACTCTGGGAAGAAGGTGCTATCGCTGGGTTCGACGCCCACGGCTATCTGGGCGACCTCTTCCGGCTTGAAAGGTTGCCCCAGGGCTTCTCCCAGGGCGTACAAACTGGCGGCGATGTCGGCGGTGCTGGTGCCGTAGCCGCGGCCCCGCGGGGCCGGAGAGTCTAGTTTCAAAACGCCTCCCCCTTGGAACCTGAGTTGTGCGTTTCCTGCCTCGAGGGCGGTAACAACTTTGGGTGCCTCGACGGGTAGGTCCCAGCGTCCGGTATCATCCACCCAAATATGGGCACGGTGGAAGCTGTCGATGGGGCAGGAAACCAGAGACGGAATCCCTTCCCACATGCCTTGCACCAATTCTCCACAGGTCAAGGGAATGCTGACCGCAGCTTCTGCTCTCATCCTTAGAATTCAATCCCGCGTTGGCCTTTGATACCCTGGTCGAAAGGATGCTTGATCTTGAGCATCTCCGTGACCAGATCGGCGAATTTAACCAGCGCGGAGGGAGCAGATCGCCCGGTGATGATGATATGCAGGTTGGCTGGTTTGTTCTCCTTGAGCCAGGTGATGACCTCGGCGGTGTCGAGCCAGTCGTTGTGCAGCAGATAGGTAAATTCATCCAGCAAAATCAGGTCGTATTGGCCGGAGACGATTTTCTCTTGGGCCAGCTTCCAGCCCTGGCGCGCTTTAGCCGCGGCTTCTTGGTCCCCTTTTGGTGACATACTGAAACCGCTGCCTGTTTTGTGCCATTCGATACCCAGCTTTTCGGCGGTTTTAACTTCGCCCCAGCGCCCGGTTTCGGATTTGATGAATTGAATCACGCAGGCTTTTTGGCCATGCCCACAAGCGCGCATCAAAATACCCAGGGCGGCGGTGGTTTTGCCTTTACCAATGCCGGTATTAACAATGATGAGACCTTTTTTTTCTTTTTTCATCGGTTCTCCTCTGTTAGGATTTGTAAAAATATAGCTTACCAAATGTCATGGCTCGCTATGCGTGTTTCGCATGCCTGCTTTCGGCGTGAACTTGCCTGGTGACATCGCTTCGCGTAGCATACCTGTAGGTGCCCGCGGTACCCAAAGGGCATAATATGTCGCCGTGGGAATAACGCTCCGTGTCGCCCAAATGGAACGCAGAGCGTTATCTCTATACGTTCCCACGCGGAGCGTAGGAACGAGAGAAAACGATGACGAGACCTTTCCCTTTTTTCTTCATCGGATTTCCTCCTTATACTTTATCTCATTCCACTGCGTACCATATCTCGGTAGTTGCTCAAAAGCTTGTTGGTCAAGCGCCGATAGAAGTGCATTGCATTTGGAAAATGCATTGCACTTCGGGTTATTCAAAGGGATTCTTGGTCAACCCGTGGTGCAATGCATCTTCGGGATGCAACGCGCCACTTATATTTTGAGCAATTAAGGCAGTTTGTTCTCAGCGTATTCAGACCATTCAGCGGTTCAGTGTTCCAAAGCACTCTGAATCGTTGACACGCTGAAGATATGACCACGCTGAAAGACAATTTGTATTACTCAAAATCATATTAGTCAACCCGTGGTACAGCGCAAACGCACCACTAACATTTTGAGCAAGTACCTATCTCGTTTGCATACCCTATCTCGTTCCCTACATACCTTATCTCATTCCACTGCATCCCCTATCTCGTTCCACTGCTCTGCGGTGGAACGTGGAACATATTGTGGATGTTGCTACGTTTGCAGTGTTGGTGTGACCATGGGAATGCTGTAAAGCGGATGTTGGGTGACGACGACCGGCAGTCCATACACCTCGGAGAGACATTCTGGTTGCAGCACCTCCCGAGGTGAGCCGACTTTGGCTAACCGTTTGCCGCTCAGCAAGGCCATACGGTCGGCGTACAGTGCCGCTAGATTTAAATCGTGCAAACTGGCGATGACAGTCAAACCATCTTTGTGGGCTAGATTTTTGACCAGACCCATGATCTCGGCCTGATATTTAAGGTCCAGGTGAGAGGTGGGTTCATCCAGCAGCATCACTTCGGGTTCTTGGGCCAGAACGCGGGCCAAGATGGCGCGCCGTTGCTCCCCGCCGGAGAGTTCGTTGACGGGACGGTCTTGCAGGTCGCTCAGTCCGGTTTGGGCGATGACGTTTTCGATGACGCGGTGATCCTTCCTCGACAGCGGCAGCAGCCAACCCCGGTGAGGGGCACGGCCCAAGGCGATCATGTCTTTGACCGTGATAGCCCAATGTGTTTCGCTCACTTGGGGTGCCATGGCCAATTGCCGGGCAACGCGGCGCGGCGATTGATTCCACAGATCGACGTCAGCCAGTTGGACGCTGCCATGACGCGGGCGCAGCAGCCGGGACATGGCTCGCAGCAATGTGCTTTTGCCGACTCCGTTGGGGCCAATCAAGGCCAACACCTCGCCGGGATGGGCTTCCAGGCAGAGGTATTCCAAAACGTTGCCGTCCTCGTACGCACAGGTCAGGTTTTTGGCAGTGAGTGTTTTCATCCGTCATCCTCTCAGTGATTGTCCTCGAGATTTTAGCAGATAAAGGAAAAATGTGCCCCCGAGCAGGGATGTGACGATGCCCACGGGGAGTTCAAGGGGAGCGACGACGGTGCGGGCTAGATCGTCGGCCAGCAGCAGCAGCATGGCGCCGATGATCATGCTTGCGGGCAGGACGCGGTGATGCTGCGCTCCGAACATCATCCGGGCCAGGTGAGGAGCGATCAAACCGACAAAGCCGATCACCCCGCCGGCGGCTACGGCTGCGGCTGTAGCCAGACTGGCTGCGGCCACAATCACGCCGCGCGCCTTGCGGATGGGTAATCCTAGGCTTTGAGCGGTTTCGTCTCCAGAAGCCAAGGCGTCTAAGGGGCGGGCCATCAGCCACAGGGCGATCAGGCCAATTACCATGTAAGGGCCACTGCTGAGCAGGTGCGGCCAGCTTCGCCCTGAAAGACCGCCCATAGTCCAGCTAAAAACTTCGTGCAAGGTATCGTGGCTGGTCAACATCAACAGCGAAACCAGGGCAGAAAGTAACGTGCTCAGAGCAGCTCCGGCGAGCAGCAGTGAAATGGCCGGGGTCGCGCCGCCAATTTCGGCAATGCTGTACACGGTGAAGACAGCCAGCAAAGCGCCGATAAACGCTGCTAAAGGTACCGATCCGAAACCGGCAAAGTGCCAGTTAAGGCCCATGATGATGGCCAGCGTTGCTCCCAGGGATGCGCCGCTTGACGCGCCGACCACAAAGGGATCGGCCAACGGGTTGCGGAAAAGCCCCTGAAAAGCTGCTCCGGCTATGGCTAATCCAGCGCCGATGGTGGCAGCCAGAATGGAGCGGGGAAGTCGCAGCTCGCGCACGATGGTAACATCGGTGGATATTGTGCCCGCCTCCGCTGGATTGATTAAGGCTGCTAAGACGCGGTCAGGAGGGATGAAAACCGCACCCATGCCCAGACTTATGATAATGATACCTAGAAGCACAAAGGTTAATAGAATCAAGACAATGGCAAAACGACAATTGTTCATATTATACTGGTCATCTTGTGGGCGTTTTTGCTCTTTCCGTCTGCACTCTCCCCTCCCTCTCCCAGCTTTTATCACGCTGGGCCATCAAGGGAGGGAGGGGACTTAGGGGGACGAAAAGAGGAGAGTGAATCCTCGTTTTCTTCTGTGTTTCGTGGTTTGTAGTCAGGCACGAAGTGAAGCGGAGTGCCGTGAGTTATTACTCAAATAAGTCTGGATAGAGCGCTTGCGCCATCGCCTCGATGGCATCGGCCAGGCGCGGGCCAGGACGGGAGACGATGTTACCGTTAATCAGGTGGATGCGTTCGTTTTGAACCGCTTCGATCTGATCCCAGCCGGGGCGCGCGGCCACCTGCTCAGGCGTGAGTTTGTCCCCGTGGCTGTCTGAGCCCAAGATCACCTGCGGGTCGCGGGAAATGACCTCTTCAGCATTGATCTGGGGATAATCTTCCTCCAGCTCGGCGAAGATGTTCACGCCGCCGGCCAAGTCGATCATTTGGCCTGTAAAGGTGGACGGTCCGGCTGTCATCAACGGTTCATCAAAGATTTCATAGAAAACGCGCAGGCGTTCTTCTGCGGGGATTTCAGCTACAATTTCTTCCACAGCCTCGATACGGGTTTGCATGTCGGCGACGGTTTGGGCGGCTTGCTCATCGTTGCCTGTGAGATGGCCGATCAGGAGGATATTATCATAGACATCTTCAATGGTGTCAGGCGCCAGCGCCAACACAGGAACGTTGACTTTGTCCAACGCTTCGATGACGGGTTGATGTCTTGACGTGTAGGCAACGACCAGGTCCGGCTCTAGGGCGACAATCGATTCCACGCTGATGGTGTCAGCCGAGAAACCGCCGATTTTTTCAATTTCTTGTGCTACTTCGGGATAGTCGCAATATTCAGTTACGCCGACAACGTTATCACCAGCGCCAACGGCAAAGAGGATCTCTGTGTTCGATGGTGCCAGGGAGACAATCCGTTGAACGGGTATGTTGAGTGTGACGGTGCGGCCGAGTTCATCTTCGATTTCGACGACTTCGGCGGCAGGGTGGATAATCTCAGCCAATGCTTCGAGACCGTCGACAAGGCGCGGCCCAGGTCGGCTGATCAGGTTGTCGTTGATGGTGAAAACCTGATCGTTTTGCACGGCGGATAGGCCTTCCCAGCCAGCGCGGGCAGCTACAGACTCGGGCGTGACGCCGCCATAAAGCGCATCGCCCAGCAAGATGATGTCGGGGTCTTGGGCGATCACTTCTTCCGAACTGATTTGCGCCCAGACTGAATCAAGCGCGCTGCCCATGTTCTCACCGCCAGCCATTTGAATCAGAGTTTCATGGAAGGAGCCGGGCCCGGGAGTCCAAGGGGCATCCGGTTCGGTGGCGTCTAATTCGTAGAACACCAGCGGACGCTCTTCAGTGGCGGCGACCTTTTCTTCCACGGCGGCGACGCGAGTCTTGAATTTTTCGATCAAGGCTTTGGTCGTGTCTTGTGTATCCGTGATCTGGGCAACCAGCTGCAAATTAGCGTACATGTCTTCGAGATTGGTGGGGTTAGGCAAGACCAATACGGTCAGGCCCAGGTCTTCCAGGGTTTGGATCTGTTCCGGAGAGGAGAGTTCGGCAGCCAGCACCAGGTCAGCTTCTAGTGTCAGGATGGTTTCGGTGTCGAGTTCGCCGAACCCGCCGCCGATATCGGTTGCATCTAAGGCTGCTTCAGGATAGTCGGAGAATGAATCACGCCCCACAACCAGATCGCCAGCGTCAACGGCGAAGAGTATCTCCGTGTTGGATGGTGCCAGAGAGATGATTCTTTCCACGGGTAATTCGATGGATACCGTTCGTCCGAGGGCGTCTTCTATTTCAAGCGTTTCTGCTTCGGCAGGTTCGAGTGTGGGTTCGGGCGTTTCCGTTGGTTGTGCCTCTTCAACAATTTCGGTAGCTACCTCCGTGGGTTCTTCTGTCGCAGGCGTTGATGCCGGCGCACAGGCGCCCAGCAAGAGGCCAAGCAAGAGCGTGAAAATAGTCAGGGTGAAGAAAAATTTGCGTTTCATGTGTGGTTCCTTCCTTTATTTAGATGATAGGTTGGTAACTGTTTATATAGAATAGGTAGGGCGGATTTCCATATCCGCCAATCATTTACTTAGATAGGTTTTACATCAAGTGAACGCCAACGCGCACAAGCCTGAACGAAATTTTTAGCCAGATACGGATGAGCGCAAAAGTGCAGGTGAACATAGGATGCCAGCAAGTTGCCCTGGGCGAATCCCTCGAGTCGGGTCCCTTCTCCTCGCCTGGAATTGATCTCATAGGCGTGGGATAGATCATCCGTCTGTTCTACCCAGTCTGAGTAATGGAATTCGTGCCCGCGGGTTTGTTCCCCACGCTTCAGCAAGATCGAATCTCGCCGGGCGGTGATCTGGCGATAGCCCATCCGCAGGCGGCTTTGCATTTTCAGGCGACCGGGAATTACCCCGTACATGGAGTGCATCTCGCCCTCCAAGTTGGTGATGCTTTCTGTCAGCACCATCAATCCGCCGCATTCGGCGAAGATGGGCATCTCTTTTTGGTGAGCGGCTCCCAGGCTTTGTCGCAAATTCTGGTTTTGTGACAATTTCTGGGCGTAAAGCTCGGGGTAGCCGCCCCCAAGATAGACCCCGTCAATATCGGCCGGCAGACCCTCGTCATGCAGGGGGCTGAAAGGTATGATTTCGGCACCTGCTGCTTCGAGACGATCCAGGTTGTCCTGGTAATAGAAGCAGAAAGCTTCATCGCGAGCTATGGCGATACGGACGAACGTCTCTTGTGGCCCGTCGTGGGCGCGAGTTTCGATTGTGAGTGTTTGCGTTTGTCGGGCGATGGTGTTCAGCTTGTCGAGATTGATGTACCGGGAAACAATATCGCTGGCGTGTTGGAGAAAGGTTTGTACCTCGGCCTCACGCTCCACGGCTGTGTACAATCCCAAATGTCGCTCCGGGATGGTGAGTTCTTCCCGGCGGGGGATGCAGCCTAGCACGGGCAACCCAATGCCTTCGATGGCGGTTTTGACCCAGTGGGCGTGAGCATTGCTGGCGACACGGTTGCAGATCACACCGACCAGGTTCAAGTCCGGATCAAAGTCGCGGTAACCCAGGGCCACTGCGCCAGCACTGCGGGCCATTTTAGCCACATCCACAACCAGGATGACCGGAGCATGGAGCAGCTTGGCCACCTCGGCGGTACTGCCGCTTTCGGTGTCGGCGGTACTGCCGCTCTCGGTGTCGGCGGTGCTTCCGCTTTCGGAATCGCTGCTGTGCCCGTCGAAAAGGCCCATGACGCCCTCGATGATGGCGATATCCGCTCCAGAGACGGCGTCTCCAAAAATGGTTTTGACCTGCTGCGGGGATGTCATCCATGTATCCAGGTTGCGAGATGCCCGCTTGGTCGCTGCGCTATGGTACATGGGGTCAATGTAATCGGGCCCGACTTTGAATCCTTGTACCGTTTGGCTGTCAGCCAGTGCGGCCATCAAGCCTGTTGCAATGATGCTTTTGCCGCTTCCGCTGGCAGGAGCAGCAATCACTAGGCGGGGCAGATCAATTTCCATAAACTGTAAGTGTTTCTCCGAATTTGTCATCTAGAATCAAAAACCCCTGCCGCAAGGACAGGGGGGTGTGAAGCAATGGAAAAAAACGAATTTCGGTATTCCTACTCCCTTCCTCGAGGGGCATGGAAATCGCGATCAAGGCGGGCGGCCTGACTTGGTGGTTTGATAGTTGGGTAGTTTGATAGTTTTGTAGTTTTTTCAACTACGCAACTAACTAAACTAACTAAGCTAACGAACTAACTTACAGTTGCGGGACAGTGCCGGACTTGCTTGTGCTTATGCAGCAAGCTCACCGGCTTCGCCTTTATACCTTCCCATCCGGGGGAATAGGTACCTTGGTCGGATTTTCTTGAATTGATAAGGTGCTTTTTTTTCTTGCTGGGGCATAGTATAGCATATATTTTGAGTTGTGGGAGGATGATTTGCGCGCAGCTTATGGCACGCGATAGCGACGGTCTCTGACCGAGCGGGGGAGGCTAACGCGCATACGCTCGGTCGGGAGACCTTCGCGATCATTATTTGATGTCGTGAACACAAAACGGAACGCGAATGACACGGATATTGCGGATGAGCGCGAAAATTTCCTGGTTTTTTCGTCTCATCTTATCCGCGGAAATCTGCCTTATTAGCGCATCCGCGAATCGAATCAAGAACCGCGTTGCTCCAAGCAACGCGGTTCCTTCGAGCAAGGGGAATGAGTGGACGCTCGTCTTATCGAGACGGTTTGATATCGCGAACGTTGAGCTGTAAAGTTTTTCGCCCCCGGAATTCGTTTAGTTCGAAGTGGTACAAAACATCAATTCGGGGCGGCATTTGTTTGTACCAGTATCCCTGACGGAAGGCGATGGCGTCGAACGTAATGTGCCCATCGCTGACGGATAGTTTTAGATGCGAATCTTTTTTGCCAACGGTTCTGCTACGGGTTACTTTTAGATTGCGACTGACAAAGGTTGCTTGTGGATTTCCGTATCCTGTTGGTTGCATCCAATCTAAATATTCCAATACCTCCGCTTCGAGATCGGACAAAGGGATTTCCATGTCGGCTGTGAGGGTGGGGCGCAGGTCTTTCCCCGCAAGTTGTTCTGTGGCTATATTGTTGAGTCGTTCGATTAGTTCGGGGATATTTTGATTGCGGACGGTAAATCCGGCTGCGGCGGCATGGCCTCCGTGTGATTCTAATAAATCGCCGCACTGATCCAGGGCCTCGGTGATATGAAATTCTTTGATACTTCTGCACGATGCCTGGGTGAATTCGCCCCTTGTTTGCCCAACGATGGCCGGGCGATAATAAATATCCATCAATCGGGAGGCGGCTAAACCTACAACCCCGGCGTTGAATTCCGGGTCGGCGGCGAAAAGAAGCAGGGCCTCGGGGTCG
>JAYELX010000158.1:0-4041 GCA_034717875.1 Chloroflexota bacterium
CTAGACTCTAAATCTTGAAAAGAGACTTTTATAACAAACTGTGGTGCCTTCTCAAAAAGCAGGAATGTCATTTCAAACCGGATAGCTCTGCGTGCCGTTGGCAAGCAGATAGATAGCGGATTAGCGAATAAACGCCGCAGTTCGCTGACTCATCCGCTTACCATTGGCGGAACCAAGCCTGCTCTTGTAGTCTTGCATGCAAGGTTGTGCGCACTTCTCGGAATAAAAGTTAAGCCAATAATTATATCTGCTTTATCTCGCCTTGATTTATCAACCATACACCAGAATTGTGCGTGAAAGTGCTATCTTTCATTCCATAATAAACTTCTGTTGGCTTACCCGATACTATTTCAGCAACATCTTCTTTGGAAAGCAGTTGTGCAGATTTAGGAGATCCATCCCGTTTTGAAAACTTCGCACCCGGGTTAGACAAACGACAGAGATGAATTATAAATTCATGTTCTACATTTGCATCACGGTGGCAGACTCGTTCTATATCATCTTTTAAATGTTCTTTTCCTTCATTCATTCCGAACTCTATCACAGCAGCGAGTTTGAGGTAATCGTATGATGCTGACCAATCAGGATGTTTACTCTCTGGGGGGGTCTTTATTATTGATATATCCCAATGCTGTCTCTGGGACTTACCTAATTTTTCGGCAGTAGGATACTCTTTTTGAATCACACAAACTCGATTTCCCAACCAATTAGTGTAACGCTCCTCTTCTAGAAAAGCGTTGAATAATTTTGAATAAAAGAGCGCGTGCAAGCCATGTTCGGTGTAACAAAGATAGGGATTTTTAATGAATTCTAAACAAAATCCCTTGATAGTTCGTCGAATTATTTCAATCTGATCCATATTTCACTTCCCATTCTTCGGCATGGTTCATTTGAGTAAAATTGCTGCTTTACAATCTTCCGTTTTAAATCCTTGTGCAAACGAGCCGTTTTGCCACGCGCCAGCCCCGACCCCGACACGGATTAAAATCCATGTCTTGCCAACGGCACGCAAAGCGATAGCTTAAGTCGGATTCATCCGACTTGCAATGTAGTCGATTTCGCCGCGCTTTGCGTGCCTTGCCTTGCCATACGGTGTACGCCCTTTGGCGTGCCGCTGGCACGGCAAGCCTGCAATTTATTAGCAGGCAGCTTGCGCAATTTGTAAAGATGCTTTCAACATAAAACCATGACCATTCTTCATACTGTGTGATGCGTACAACGATTGCTTCACCTGCCATCCATTTTTGCTCCTAGAGCGGATTGAATTATTATCAATTTTAGCGATTCGCTGCGCGCACCACCTTGAAGTCTCCTGATTTTTATATACATGCTATTAGTTTCCTAGATAATTTACGTAAACTTTGAAGTCTTCAATAATTAGTAGGGAAAAAATAGTTGGATCGGTCATGCAATACCAAAAATGAGTCTCACAAATTACAAACCAAAATCCATAAAAATACCAAATCGTGCCAATTTTTCGAAAGTGCCCAAAAACAGCATCGCACCAACAATGATCAAAATCGCACCCATGGCAATTTCTGTGTAGTGCATTACTTTGCCGTAGCGGCGCAATATCTTGGTCACCCAGCCGATGCCGAAGGCGGCGAGCAGAAACGGAATCGCCAACCCGGCCGAATAAACGCTGAGCAGCGCAGCCCCGCGCGTCACCGAGCCGCCGCTAAACGACAACGCCAAAATGGAACCCAGAACAGGCCCCACGCAGGGCGACCAACCCGCCGAGAAAAACACGCCCATCAACGCTGATGAGATATAACCCCTCTGTCGCTCCGGCTGGCTCTGTGGACGCAGATCATATTCCAAAAAAGGGATTCGCAAAATACGCGTCATGTGTAAACCAAAGACAACAACAACTACCCCGCCGATTTTCGTCAACCAAGCGCGCATATCGTACAACAAGCCGCCCAAAGCGGATGTAGCTACGCCTAACAACACAAATACCACACTAAAACCCATCACAAAAGCCAAACCATGCGCTAACGTAGCCCAGCGATTCTCGTCTCCGCCCCGAGCCGAAGCAACCGAGCGACCGCCCAAGTAACCAATATATGCGGGCACCAGAGACAAAACACACGGCGATAAAAAAGAAGCTAACCCGGCCAAAAATGCAAGCCCGAAGCCGATATTAGAAGCATCCATATTCGATAATCTCCAAATCGTAACCGCTCACTCCCTGCCACGGGTCGAATAAATTCGAGGCTGTTGTGCGAAATCCACCTACGTGGATTGTAGCATTGATTTCGCCAAAGGCGTACACAGCAAATCGCCTGGGAACTTCAAACTTCCCCCGTTGGCGAGGGAATTACGGAGAGCAAGCTTAGAGCTTCCCCCCGTGGCGTGGGGATTGAGGGGCTTGGGAAAACAACCTGTTTGGAATTCGAGACGCTTCCCCCCGTGGCGTGGGGATTGAGGGGGGTTACCAATGACACTCTACCATTCTTCGACAATCACGCGGGTGCTGCCTTCACCGCTGATGGTCACATCGCCGCTTTCGAAAGGCACAGACGGCTGCGTCCAGCGGAAAATCCATTTGGCATCCTCGGGACGGATATTGACACATCCGTGCGACATCGGCTCCCCATAATTATTGTGCCAAAAGGTGGCATGAATAGCGACGCCGGCGCTGACGAACAAAGAAGTCCAGGCAATGCCGGGCAGGTCCCATCCACCAGTGACGGTACCACCAGCCATGTGAATAGAGTACAATTTTCGCCAAATAGGAAAACCCGGCGAGGGGTTGAGCGGAGTCGAATTCTCGCCCCGCCCTGAGGAAATGCGACAATAATAAACTTCCGTATCCCCCTCGAAACACGACAGCGACTGCACATTATAATTAATATCTATGACAATACGCTTATCTTCCACATCCGGGCTGATCGGCTCGAGCTCCTCTCGCGTTATCGGTCGGAAAGCCTCCGCCAGTGCCCAGAAAATATCGCCGGGGCTGCCGTAACGCTCATTAATCCGATACCACACCTGGCCATCAGCATCTGTCTTTATCTGATCGATCCACAAAACCTGGGAATAATACAGGCGTGGGGTCATGCCATTTTCCTGGCGATACCGCAACCAATGCGAACGCGCCGGAGGGTTGTCCAAAACCGCGTCCACGCAGGGCACACACACTTGCACCCACATACCAATTTCCTCACCCATTTGGGGCAAAGAATCCACGGGCTGCGCGGGCTGATTTTTGACCGGTTGTACGTAGGGAGACCAGATATAGCCATCGGGTGTTTCCACCCAGCGCTGATTGTTGCGCCAGGGCCAGCGGCCAACGACATCTTGCAGCCAGGGCACGACCGAATCTTCGTACAACACGCCAATCGATTGGGCATCATGATCGGGTTCAGCTCTGAGATTGATCATGCCCTCACACACACGTCCCAGCCGCTCGGCCTGGGGAAAATCCGGTAATGTAAAAATGCGGCGCCACGGGCTCAATGCCATGCCACCCAAGCTCGCTGCGCTTAGTTTTAGAAAATCCCGGCGAGATATTTGTGGTTTTGAATATTTTTGTAAGTTCATAAAGCCTTCTCTCGGCGAATTGAGTAAGGATACCATCCTTTTTTAGCCTGAGTTAAGTTACAATAAGTAAACGTAATTGCTCAAGATGTTGGTGGTATTATTTAGCTCGCTCGAGCGGGCGGCCTTTTAGGAGTGTGTTTCGCGTAGCATCCTGCAGAGGGAACGCCCGTGCGAGGGTGTTCCACCGCAGAGCGGATGGAACGAGATATATTTTAACAGCATTTACCAACATCTGTCGATACACAATATATACTGTGCCTACGCTCTGCGTCGCACGGTAGAACGCGGAGCGTTGGAACGGCGTTACCACGCAGAGCGTGAGTAACGAGAAAATGTGCGTGAGTAACGAGAAAGAAATCGTGAGTAACGAGAAAATCCAATTACAAAACCTTTTCTAGGAGAAAACTCAATGAAACCATTATCCCACACATATAACCAAATTGACCAACTTTGCGCCAACACACTGCGCATATTAGCTGCCGAAGCAGTGCAGCA
>JAYELX010000159.1:0-4029 GCA_034717875.1 Chloroflexota bacterium
TACGGACATGAGGCGGGTTCGCGTTTATGGACCACCATCTCCAATCGCACGGACCCAACTTGGGCCCCATCCATAGGCGCGTTTTTGATAGCTTTACCTCTATTCTGGAGCATTCAATGAAAACGAAAATACTTGCAAATCCATGGGCACGTGCACGGGGAGCAATGTTCAAGTCCGAATTAGGGGATGCATTATTGGTCTTTGTGTATCCGCGCACAGCAAAGCGCACGTTTCATACATACTTTTGCCCGCATATATACATACGCGCGTTCGATGAGGACGGAACGCTTGTCTACAACGAAAACGTACCCCCTCGCAGTTTCATCCACATTCCCCCTGCTCGTGTTGTCATCGAAGCCGATATTGATGCCGAAATGCCGTCGATAGAAGATACGGCTCAGATTGCAATGCTGCAGATGGGTCAAGGCAGTGTGGGAGGCATAAGTGCGTCAGTGGGATTGAACGACTTGCTTTTTGCTGTTGTGGCTCAGTCGGTCGCTGATATTCGCCGCATCCATGAGGCTAATCAGCGCGGCCCAGAAATAAGCCCCGATATACTAAAGCAGCAATTCACGCCCCAGGAGAGGGGCGGTTTCATCGATGCCGCTCGATTTATTTTGGATGTTGGAGACATTTACACACTACCTCCCAGGGCGGTTTCTCTGTCGAGGCAAATACTGGCCGCAGAACGCCCGCATATAAAAGAGCTATTCGCCGCGTCAGTTGGCGCAGGCTCCTGGAGACGCAAGTTCGATAACGCCTGTTTGCGTTGTGGAAAACCAGGCTCTTGGCGTATTGTTATTCCCGCATCCGATATCCCCACAATATCTGCATGGCGATACCAACGTCCTGAAAACGCGGTGCCACTATGTCATAAATGCGCCTACCGACTGAAATGGAAACACCGTTTGAACCTTCGTCTGGACATGGCCTGGGGATTATGGGGGCCTCGCTTCGAAGCCCTTTGGCGATGGCATCAGGCCGTCACCCACGATCAACTTCCCCAAAGTTGGGATGTAATAGCATATCCGCTGTGGCCGCGGCAATATGGGGGCAGAACTTGGGCGACCGGCAGCGGAGAGCGACGTTACGCGGACCTTAGAATGCCGAAGAACCTTCGGCGTACCGAAATTCACCGAGAGGCTCTAAGCCGCGCCTTATCATCTCGAGCAAAATATCCCTCCGCCACCTCTGCTATGTTTTTGGCAGATCATGTAATAGGAGAATAGCTTTATGCCCCAAAATGATATGACTATAGACATTTCCAATGATCTCGAACATAGAATAGAGAAAGCGATGCTGAATATATCGTACAACAATAATTATCCGCACTTTTACTTGCCGCGTCATCCTTTGGCTAACAACAATGGAATGGTATCTTTATCCAGGCATGTTGCATCTGTGCATCTGTTGAAACGCTGGATTACGGCAGATGAGGTTGTAATCATCAAGAATGGCGATCTCGAAGATGTCCGGCTCGAGAATTTAGAAATCGTCTCTCGATCCGATCTGCTGAAACGAATATCTCCCTGTTCCCTGAACCAGGTCGAATGTGTGTGTGAGCGTTGCGGAGAAACGTTCACCGACTGCCCGTCTCACGCAGTACGGAGAAGATACTGCACTCCTGAGTGTGCCCAGAAAGCGCGCAGAAAATTCGATATCTCCAAAGAAGAACTAGCTCAATTGGTCTGGGAATTTCCAAAGACAAAGATTGCAGAATGGTATGGGGTTTCCGACAAGGCAATAGCAAAGCGATGCAAGATATTCGGTATAGAATCGCCGGGTCGGGGATACTGGAGAAAGGCTGAAACGGGGACCCTTGCCCCATATACTTAAGAAAAATGAAACAGAGTAACGCCGAGGCAAGGATGCTGGGGATAGGTAAAAAGCAGGAACATTTTTGCCCTATATGTTGTTCAGGACACTAGCCCGCGGGGACACTATGCCCACCTCCCCAAAGCTATTTCTGATACAGTGGGGGACAATGGCTCAATATATACAAGGAGGTACATCATCATGAGATTGTTGATATTCTTAGGTTCGATTAGCTTGAGTGTTTTTGCCTTCGAGCTGCTGACAGGGATGACACGAGCAGCCAGCACCTTGGGGCGCAAGCGCACTTTGAACGGTGTCACTACAGAAGTAGATACGGCCGCTCCAATAAAACGGCGTTCGACCTGGGATGCTTTGATCCTGGCCGCGTTCCCAAAACGCTTTGATCCCAGACAAGCGAAGGACATGGCCAATGTAGTCAACTTATTGCGTCGAGCAGGGTATCCCTACGACACCCCTGGAGCATTCTATACTGCCGCCATGCGTACTTTTTCGATTTATTTAGCCGTTGGCGGCTTATTGGCCGGGGCGTTGGCCTTCATGGGCAACCTGATTGCAGCTCCAATCATCGCAGCTATATTTATCTTCTTGGGGCTTCGTAAACCTTATACAAAGATGCGACAACTGGCAAAGCAGCGCGCCGAGACCATGCGCAACAATATGCTGATTGGTTTATCTGTATTGAGTTCTTTGCTTTCGTCTGGCGTCGGCCTTCAGGACGCCCTGCGACGTACATCGGGAGTGGGCGGGCCGTTTTGTAATCTGCTGGGGCTGCTCGTAGCCCGCATGGAAGTCGAAAGTTTCTCCGAGGCTATTCAAACAACCGAAGCGCATATCCCAGACCCAAACGACATCGAAGTTGCCTTGTTTCTGGGCGATGTCCGTGACTTTTTTACCACCAACAGGCCAATTCTTTCCAGCGTCCAAGCTTTACAGGCATCCGTCCATCGCATCTTGATCGAAGATACAGAAGCACGTGCTTCGATGGTACGACAGCGTTCTGGTTTGTTCGGGATTTTGTCCATCGTAGGGCTGATATTCTCGCTCGTTGGCCCCTTTATGGGTGCGTTCTAGGGACACTATGATGACCTCCCTCCCCGATAATTTGCTATGCTTATGTACGTTCGAGCTTTATTCAATCAATCGGGTTTTTCTGACTTCAAAGGAGAAGTATAAACATGTTACAAACAACATTATTATTCATTCGAGACGATGCTGGTCAGGATTTTGCTGAATATGCCCTGATCCTCGGGGCTGTTGCCGTTGTTGCCACAGCCGTTCTTACTACATATAAAGATGAACTTATCGCCACGTTCAATGCTGGTATCAACGCTTTGCGCGCCGCAAGAGGCGGGTGAAATGCAAAGCCGACAAACAGCGCAGAAAGGCAAAGGTCAAGACGGGCAAACCTTGGCTGAGTTTGCCATAGTAATGCCCATCCTGGTACTGTTGTTTTTCGGTATGACCCTGGCTGCTTTTTATGCCTTTCGCTCATCGTCAGTGAACTGGGGCGTTTTCATCGAAGGCGTTTCCACTGGCACGTACAATACCACGGCCGAGGGACATGCCCGTAGCTCGGTGCTTTGGCCCGAACTCAGCGGCCAGATCGCATTGGGACGCAATGAACAGGATCGGGAAGTCCGCTCTCGGATCACCTTTGAACACTCACGTCCTTGGATATTCGGCATTCAGTTGACAGAGGCCCAGCGAGCTGGGAGCTTCTACCGTCTATGGCGTTTTTATCCTGGACCTCCGTCCCCAGGAGGTGTAGAGTGACAAATAAACATAAATGCGTACAGGCGTTACGCGGTGAACGCGGACAGGCCCTGGCTGAAACAGCTTTGTTTTCGGTCTTGGCCGTGATCTTGGCTTTTGGTGTGTTGACTACGATCAGCATTCATCGAACCCGAACCGCTGCTGTTACTGCGGCCTATGCCTGTACGCAGTTTATATCCCAATCCCCAAACCCATCCTGGGCCGCTTACCAGGCCAGTACGGTCGCCAGTAAAACATTGAAGGCCGACTGGAGTGCGACGTTAGGTGCAGATTACAAAGTGGTTGTGTTTCCCCCCTCTGGCCCAGGGAGTTCGGGTAGTTGTGTAGTGCACTATCGCCCCCCCATTCTCTTTGGGCATATGTTCAACACAGAAACACAGTGGTCGCAGCAATGGTTTATATCTCGATCTGAGAAATGGA
>JAYELX010000160.1:0-3995 GCA_034717875.1 Chloroflexota bacterium
CCTTGTTGGTCGCGGGCTTTGGCTCCGTAGCGGGCATAGATCAGCGTCTGCTCGAAGACATTTTTTGTCATCAAGAGGGGGTCCAGTTCGGCGCAAATCACATCGCTGACATATTCTAGTTTGTCGTCACGGCCCTTAGATAATTCCCAACCGAAAGGAAGATCTTCGGTGGATAATTCAAGCAGTTGTGCTCTGATTGCTTCAGCCACTTTCTTGTCTTTTCCCCGGGATCGCGAAGAGAGAAACAAGAAGCAAGCATAAACGCCATTCTCTTGTAAGACACCCAGGGTTTTTGTGACCAGATTGTCCACATCTTTGGCGTCCAGCTTTGGCTTGGCGATAGCGTTATTGACAATAGTTTGTGCCCGTTTGGCGGCAATTGTATCTAAAATTTGTTTCGTCATTAGAATGCCTCCTCAAGTGGTTTGCCTACAATTCGCATACGCCCAAAACCGCGCGTGCCCATTCCGCCTACGCCCAAGTATTCAATCATCTCGAAGCCAGCCCCTGCTACATCCAAAGGTTTTTTCCATGGGACCTTTGCTAACTTGTTTTCTTTGGCTGTTGTATCTATGATTTGGAAGTCATCAGCACGGAAATCATCCTGCACCAGGTCACCGACCAAGAAAGTGCTGCGGGGCATGGCTTCGTAAGTGAAGAGCGCGCCCTCCTCGGCGGCCCCAGTCATGGGATCAATACTGACCGAGGTGCGCACTTCCAGGTTGTCGTTGACAATTTGGCCAAAGAGCTTATCGGAGACAAGCACCACCCGATCTTTAACAGCCTCCCACTCGGTAGTGTCTGCCCACTCCGGCGGTACGCCGTCCAGCTCGAGGGTTTGTCCGTTCGATTTCAACAGCAACCACCCCAGGTTGAGATGGCCTTCCGGCGCGTCAATGCCGCTGCCGAGAGCTATTTTATCTGACGGCAATTCAGGAATATCGATTTTCAGCGTTTTATGCAGCCCCAGGCGATATAAACTGGTCACCCACACCGGACCAGCCATCGAGTGTACGGGGAAAAACAAGATCTGGGCATCGAAGATATTAATTGTGCCTGCATAGGCTTTTGTTTTGCCTTCATCTTTAACTACCAAACTGCCAAAGGTGTAGCAAATAGGGCAATCCTTTTCGCCACAATGCTTGCCCTGTCCAGCGCAATTAGGTTTTTCGTAGCGCATAGCGGCATAGGAACGCGCCGCTCCCGAAAGTGAAGTGCCGGGGATTTTGGGCAAGTTCGTACCCGGCTCACGGGCAATACTGTTGTCCACGCGCCCCAGCCGGTAGCCGCCGGTGCCAATATGCACGGGATCCAGGGCCATCCATAAATACGTGTGTTTACAATAAGTCATATTAAGCCTCCTCAGGTTCTTTCAAAGCTTCGTGATAAAGATCGATTATGTCATCCAACATGCCGTGGAGGGCTGCTTGTTCTAATAACATCCAATCCTCCGCTTTCTCTAGCTTTTGTTTCTGTTTCCATTTGATGTTATGAATTCTGTCACTAATAAATTGTCTAAAGGTTTCCGAATACTCGCCAGTAAAGCCGCGCGGTTCCTGCCAAGCGCGGCGTTTCCGCTCGATCAGATCGCTAACGCGCATCCATTGCGTGCTGCTCATCTGTGTAGAAATAATCCCCCATACTTTTTGGATGTCCTCGATTTCTGCCAAATAATATGGCCGAGTTGGACGCCCGCGGCGCTGTCCGTTTTCATCGTAGGCAATCTCGAAGCGGCGGGCGGTTGTGTCCAAATACTCGAAATCAAAAGTGGATGGGGTGATATAAACTTCATCGCCAGCTTTCAAATCATCGTGACGTATCCAAGGTTCATCGTCGAACTTGTCATGGGGAAGAGGTTCACGCGTCAAGAAGTGAGCATGCCATTGGTCAGGCGTATGGCCATCCCCCATCACTCCAGCAACCCGCATCGGGATTACGCGGTGATCACATTCTAATTTAACGTTCCACCATTGTTCGAAATGCTGATTGTCTTTCGCCAGATAGTTCAGAGTTTCATCCGCTGGCAAAGTATCTTTTTTCTGAACATCGGTTACTTTACAACATTCCCACTTTTGGGCAGTCTCAGTCTTTTCCAGCATAGCGCGTCCGGCATCCAACACCGCCCGCAAGGGCGTGCGTCGTTTGGCGATCACCATCCCCAGATGCAGCGGCAAGCGGTCCTGTACCTTGCTCATTTCACGTTCATACTTCTGCTTGATGGCATTCACCACTTTCATGGCTTTGTCAGCGGGGATAATGGTCATGAATAAACTTGGTTCCGACACTAATGCGATATTTGGAGTATAGCCGCAAACATCGCCGTGAACAAATTGCATAAAAATCTTTTGGCCCGATTTTTTGGGTGAAGAACCGTAGCCATGTGGTTCATACAGCGTCCACCCATTTTCGTCATTACAATTTTCAAACCATTCTGACAATCTACAAACGATGTCCTCATCTTCGGAGAAACCCAATCGCTTCCCCAAAGCGTGCAATTGCTCTGTAAGAATTAATTCTTCCCCCAGCGGATCCCAAACAACGTTAATTCCTTGTCCACCTACTTGAAGTTCATAAGCATGATATCGTCCCAGATGCAAGTCAGCACTGTTTTTAGGTTTTAGTGCCAAACGTGGTTGTTTTTCTTCATTTTCGTCAGCAATTAAGTTTTCCTTTACGTCATTCCAAAAGTTATACGTAGTCTCCCAACAGCGACGGACACGGGCAAACGAGGCTGGCTTGTGCATGGTTCCAATCAAAGTGCCATCCAGCCAGTTTGCCAAGTCAAATTGACCTACGAGCAAGGCAAAGCGGCCATTTATATCGACAACCTCGTCAGTCCAAATTGTGGTACTTGGCTTCTTTTGTAACCAATCTCGTGCCCGCCGCCCGCGGCGATGTAAACAGACACAACAAACATGACGGTCCTCAGCCTTGATTGATTTTACCCAGCCTGGCATTTGGGCACCTTTAGGTTTATACCCCACTGGTCTTACACCGCAAACTGTGCAAATTTCCTTGTTTTTAGCCTGCTTACCCGACCACCAGGTGTCCATTTTGTCAGGGTCAGTATCCAGTGGGAGAGATGTTTCTTGGAGATACTTTCCCAACTGGAGCTGTTTACCTTTTTTAGCAGCTCCCATCGAGATATGCGGCACTAATTCCCCAGCCAAAGCCGCGCCATCATCTTCGACGAGGCCAGCGAAAGCTTGGTTCAATAAGGTTTCTAATGTTGTTCCGTCTCTGTTCGTCAATGAGAGAATGTTTTCTTGTTCCGACAAATCAGGCACAACAAAGACAGCGCCGTTTTCATCGCGATAGACCTCGTTGCCCAGCGGATAGGTTTCTTCGAGCAGCTTTTGGGCTGCGTTCAGAGCAACTTCCACGGCCTCGCGTCGCCCAATCAGATCGGTGATGTGATGAACCTGGCTGAAGTAGCTCAAACCATCGAAGCGGATGGAGAGGAAACGCCAGCGCATGTCGCCGACGGAGGGAATCTCGCCTTCGAGCACACTCCGAGCCACGCCGCTCTTGAACAGCGCGGCGATGCTGGACGAGAAGTCCCAGAGCGTGATCTCGTTGATGGGCCATTGGGTGTCGCCGAGGGCCATAGCAAGTTTGTGGCTTGCTTCTTCCACAAAATCTGCACGCTCGTCGATAGGGTCTTGACAAGCTCCTAAGGCGGTTTCGATCAAGTCATGGCGGGCATCCTGCAAGGCCCATTTATCAATCTCACCAAGATCGTAACCGAAGGCGGTGGCAGAGCGAAGGTGTTCCCAAAGAGGCGATACTTTCTCTAAATCAGACTTCTCAGCCCCAGAGATTTCACCGTGGGAAAGGATAAGGAGAGCGGGAAGATTTGTACCCTGGTTTGGTTTCAGCCACGGCCTCAAGGCGTATTTCCGAACATAATCACTATCGTCTTTTTTCTTGTCTGTGTCTTCTTTATCGAAAAAGACATCCCAGAACAGGGTAAGTAAATCGGCTAAAGGCCATGG
>JAYELX010000161.1:0-3992 GCA_034717875.1 Chloroflexota bacterium
CCTTTTATTTCAATTTTAGGAGGCATATATGCTCCGATACCCTCAGATTTAGCCGTTCCAGAAAAACACCTCAGCTTGAATGCTGATTTACAAACAGGTTGCAAATCATCCCATTTGCTGACTTATGCGATTATAGCATGAAGAACGTATTAGTCTACTGAAAAAAGGTGTTTACTCGGGGTGATTGCATTTGGACACTAGCGCATTGAAAATAGTGTCGTTGCGAGGAAGATAGGCGCTGCTTTTTGCCCCATCTGACATGGCAACCTTTTGAGTGACTGCAAAACAGCTCATTTTGTGCTAACAAACGAGCCCCAAATGGGGGCGCTCTGCGTGCCCTACGGGCGACACCGCATGCCACGCTCCCGCCGGAGGCGCGCCTGGCCGTGCTCGAAGAGCACCCCTACGGGGTAGGCCCGCAGAGCGTGGCGAAGCTCCGCTCGCAATGCGGATGCACGCGAAGCGATGACATCCTTAATTGGAGATGAATCCAGACAAAACATATATGCGATTGCCCTGAGTTTCCCCCCAGGGCAATCGCATTTAGATTTTATGGCAGTAGGTGCAACGCACTTTGGCGCTTACTTTGCTCTTTTTGCCTTTGCACGCGTCCAAATACAGGATAAATCATCACTGTTAGAGCGGAAGTGCGGCGCACCAATGTGTATATGCGATTGCCCTAAGTTTCCCCTATATTCCCTTTTCAGCCATAATACAGCCCTCTGTGCCTATAATACTTGGACAACTCCTCTCAAACGTAGTCTGGACACGCCCGAACCAACAAGCTTTTGAGCAATTACCTTTTTTACTAGCCTAAATTCTCCATGTCTGCAATGTCTTGTGTTCTACCTGACGCTTTTTTTGATTTCTTCAACCCTGCCAAATCAATAAAATTGAGTTTTGTGCCATCAATTTCTTCTTCATTCCTGGCTTCGTAACATTCTTCAAAATCTACACCCGGCATACCCATTATTAAATCAATTCGATTTGGAGCATAACCTAACTGTATAATTGTATCTGGCATCAGAAAATCATTGGCATCTAGTTCTAACGATGCAAAACCAAAATCTTTTAACGTTTTGACTACTCGTTCAGCATTTTCTGGATTTATCCATATCCAAACATCAACATTTTTGGTGTATCTCGGATAACCATGATACGCTACTGCATATCCCCCGACTATCAAGTAACGTACTTCGTTAGCGTTTAATAATTGAAAAAACTCTTTGAAATCCGGGTTGAGTATCATATTTCCACAAGTTATATTCTTGACGAATTTGCTCTAAGGTTAATAATCGCTTCTCAGGATTTTGTGTTTGCCAGTAAGTATAATCCGTCCCCTGTTCACTCAATTTTACTTTTTTATATACTTTCACTATAGTTCGCTGATTATCCATTTTTCAATGACCTTTTTTTGTGAATTTTCATATAGTCATCATACCACTTTTTCTTCAAAAATAATTTCTACGCTCATTTTCAAAGCAAGTTTCTAACGGGGCGGCGGATGAGC
Source organism: Chloroflexota bacterium (assembly GCA_034717875.1). Taxonomy (GTDB): domain Bacteria; phylum Chloroflexota; class Anaerolineae; order Anaerolineales; family UBA11858; genus JAYELX01. Next base: position 1,511 of record JAYELX010000161.1, read on the forward strand.
CGCAGGTTCGTCCGCATAAATGCCGAAGACGTAGCCTAATTATTTCTTCAATTTTTTCCTGCCCATCGCCCAGATTTGGGACAACACCAGCTACTATTAATCTGGTTTTAGGGATGAACGCTGAGAATGTGCAAAAAATCGTTATTTTGCCTAAAATAAAAATATCCGCGTTTTCCGCGTTGATCCGCGTCCAATTTATAAGTGTTGGAGAGCTAGATCTGTTTTTACTGAAACGCGCCATTGGCTTGCCATACGACGCAGAGCGTCAAAGTTTGCGTACCAGGAGCGTAGGTACGAGCTTAGCGGAGCGTAGGTACGAGCTTAGGTAACACTGTTTCAGCATCAGGACATCTACCCATCTGTTCCGCACAGCTTTTGCGAACCCCCTCATATAGGGTAGGGGTAGGGGTAGGGGTAGAAGTAGAGGGGTACGCAAGTGACAACTACTCCAAGCACTCTGCTATTTCACGTTGACCCATAATATTTTTGTTGTTGTCGCATAACATTGTAGATAAAACGATTCGGACTCTGCTCAAGGTGCTAAAGTCGCTCCCAAATCTTTTTTTAGGATCTGTGTCTTGTTATGATCTACAACATCCCGCCTGATATATATGTAAAGTTTGTCGCAACCCCAGATACTATCTGCGCCACTACGGATACTGTACTCATCCGAAAAAGCAGAAATTTGCAGGCGCAGATACTGTTCACTTATATCAGTCTCCTTGAAATCTTTGAGAAAAACCGGATAAGAGACAATGAGTTCTGGACTCATGTTTCGCACAAAGTCTGCTGGAATACCTCCAATTCCAGATGCCGCACCCGTTAGAGGATGATACTTGAGAGCGTTTGGGGTAATCAGACCAACACCATCAAGCAGTTCGCCTCTGAACGAGTATCCGAGACCACCGATCTCGGATGTCATTAGTCGTGCCGTCGGGAAAATCCTATTCAAGACACTTCCCACTTCCATGTATCGCTGAACTCGTGCCCCCGATGTAGCAGTTCTAAGAATATGAGTATATCCCACAGCAGCCATCGAGTACTCCACCAGCGTACTCGATGGCAAGACCGCCAATCCGAGGGCTGCAAGAGTTGCAAATAGCGACATACGTGATGTGGCGAAAAAAAAGAACACTATCGGAATGCAAAAAAGCGGAGCATACCAGGCGTGTAGAAAAACACGCTTCAAAATATACGCTAACATGATCATTACACCAGTGATTCCTATACAGAGAACCCATCGCTGATGTACATTCTGAAAGAACTCAGATAAAGGCAAAGAGTAGAATGTTAATCCAGCAAAGAAAAAGACTCCTGCAACCCACGCCCAGGATATGCCTGCCGAGATAAGATGCTGTGCCCGTACCCCAAAATGAATTCCAAGTATAGGGTAGTCTAGCTTTGGCACTAGGCTGTAAAATGCGTTATGAAAAACACTTTCCCTCGAGAGCGAATAGACAATTTGCTTTGCGGATACCGGTTGCGGCACGAGCGTGGAAAACAAAAGCAGCACGGATAGCGAAAGCAAGACGAACGGAAGCAAAAAACAGATCGTGTTTCGGAACAGATGTCTCCTGTCTGATACAAACTGTAATACGCCAACGAAGAAAACGAAGACAACCAACTCATATCTTGTGAATACCCCAATGACAATCACAGTCCATGCAAATGGGCTTTTGTTTAACAGCAGAAGACAAGCCCACGCAACGAGTAGCATAGCAAGAGGAGTTTCCATCAGACCTGCTGAGGATGGAAGTAAGATGCCAACATACACAGAACTAAAGATCCAAAGAAGCATTTTTGAGAACGGTCTGTCAACTATTTTATCAAGCAAGCGAGACCAGACGACTGCGCCTAACACCGTCAGACCAGAATTCAACAACGCAACGATAATGGGCAAAGAAATGTGCGTGAGAGCCAAGAGAGTAAGAACGTAAGTCCAAACGGGAGAAGATGTCCCCATCACAGGCTGTTCAGAGTTGAAGTACGGCATACCATCCCGAGCAAAGTTCTCGGCAATACGAAAGTGAATATAGGCATCGTCGAATGCAAATGGAAGAAGACGGAGCGATATTACAGCAACCACTACGAATGCGACAGAAATAATTGAAAACATATTCATTTGTTTGGTCATAATATTTCCTATAATTAGTGCTCATTCCTGAAAATTGATTCTCAGGATAGGCTACAAAATCAACATGGCGTCCCCAAAAGAGTAAAAGCGATAACCCTCTTGTTGAGCGGTTGCGTAGGTCTGTAAGATTCGCTCGCGACCGGCGAATGCGCTCACCAGCATGATCAACGTTGATTTCGGCAGGTGGAAGTTTGTGATCAGCGCATCGACAATTTGGAATGAGTAGCCGGGCAGGATGAACAAATCAGTGCGGCCTTCGAAGGGAGTGATGGTCTGCCCTGCGGCAGCGCGTGCGACAGTCTCCAACGTGCGCACGCTGGTGGTGCCCACGGCGATTATGCGGCCCCC
>JAYELX010000162.1:0-3935 GCA_034717875.1 Chloroflexota bacterium
AGGCCGATTCCAAAAGACAGCAGTGTTCCCAATGCGATATAAATCAAGATCGTGTTGGTGCTCAGGGAACGAGCCGAATCGGACGGTATTTTTTGGATGAGACGAATTCGCTTGACCGCAAAGAAAAACAACAAACCACCAAATAATAAAACCAGCAGAGCGGGCGTTAACCGTCGGAGCAGAACGGTGGTGGTGTAGAAAATCTCTTCTTCGGCCCAACCAAATTTATTGGACAGCAACCCCCACAAAGGGATATTTCCTGGTAGTAAACTAAACCCATCCACGCGCGGCACCTGCAAAGTGAGCAGCTTGCGCACAAAGCGGTTGGTTATCAACATATTGCCCCACACCAACGAAGCACTGTATGCCATCCCTAAAGAAAGAGCCGTCATGGCAAGCACTGAGAACCATCGGCGTGCGGATTTCACGACCGGCCGCCAGGAAGAAAATGACGTGATGACCAACAGTAGTCCCAAGATTATGAAAAACGATAAGTAAGCCCGGAAACAAAATACGCAATAATCTTTACCCAACGAGGCCCAAAGGTGGAGGGCAAATAATACGCCAAAGAGTACGGATAAAAACACGCTGGCACGGAATCGCCACTCTGAGTACCATTTATTTTTCTGCGGCCATCTGAGCCAGGTAAAGAGCGTCCCCACAAGGGCAAAGAAATGGTAACGGAGGCCTTGTAAAAAGCTCTTTAGCCTTCCGTGCAAATCCACATCAGGGTTCCAGTTTGGTGTTGCTCCAACAGGAGAACGCCAGGCATCCAAATATGGAGTCAGCCCTGCGGGGAGCCATTTCGTCCAAAGTTTTAATATCCCTGGCCAAAAGAAAGCATGCCCCACAATTATAACCAGGGCCCCAACAGCTAGATTCCAAAGGCCGATTTTCTTACCATTTTCCCAGAAAATATACGCAAGTAAAATCGGCAGCACCGGAGCCATATTCAAGCGCGTCAGTAAAATCAGACCTGCTAATCCAGTCCCCAACAGTAATTGCCAGAGAGGGCGATCGCGGCCCAAGCAAAGAACTAATACCCACACCAACATGCAGGCAATCAGCCCCTGCGATGCCCAGATGCTGTAGATTTTGATGATGGGAACGCTGAATGCAAACAGCCAAACAGCAGCCGCCGCCCACCAGCGTCCGCCCATGCGCCGGGCAATGATCCAAACGCCCAACAGCATCACAATGCCCAGTCCGACGGCGAAATATCTCCCTGTCCTCAATCCGGGTCCAAATAAGGCCTGCACCCATCCCGGAATCAAAAAAGAGAGCGGCATGTGATTGGTCCAGGGGCCATAATCTTGAAACGGCCAATATTCTCTCGTAACGAACAAATAGCCTTTGAGCAAATACGCACCTTCATCCAGAATGGATAGCTGCGTGTGAGCGTAAATCCACAGTTGGATGCTAAATATCAGCGCGCCGGATACAGCAATCCCCTCTGCGAGCCACGGCAGTGTCCAAATGGGTTTTCGAGATTGTGTTTTGTTCATTTTTTGTATCTTCTCAAGAAACAAAGGGGGAGTGTTTCAAACTGGTCAGCGGATACAGAGCGGATTAGCGGATAGTTGCCATAATTTGCTGACTTATCGGCTTGCTGTTGCCGCTGCCGTTACCGTCGCTTTGCGTGCCTGTTCGACAAGGCACGCAAAACGTGGGTGCAGGCGGGTTTTGCGCGTCAGCGGTGAATTCATTCGTTTGTGAGCGGTTTTACCCGCGCCCAATCCCAGAGCCAATATAGAATTGCACTGGCAATACCCAAGCCGAAGGTTTTGAAAACATCGATCACGGGCCATGTCAGGGGAGTGTAGCGACGTAGGTACCAGGGCACGAACCAGGCCAAAACGAAACCCGCGCCGACCAACATGCGCCGCAGCCAGGGGTCGGGATCACGTTGCTGCTCCACCCAAACCCAGGCAACTAATGCTATTTGTAAACAGGCAAAAGCGGCGCGATAACGGGGATTGTCCCATTGATCGCCACCGCTGCGGAAGGAGGCAGCCAAGATCACAGCCCAGACAACGGTGCTGATACCCAAAACAGAACGCGGTCCTCGTTTCTGCAAAGAGCGCATTGGCGCATATATCAAAAACGGCAGCAACAGCGTCCAGCCAAGTGAACGCCAAATGGCAATCGAACGCCAAATCCAAATGCCATTAGCAATCACAGCGGCAGGTAGAAAGGGTTGGACCACTCCGTAAACTAGAACAATCCATTTATATAGATCGGGGCCTGTCTTTTCGAGCAGCTTGTACATCCAGCCCGAAGCTTGACGGCTGACAATGGCCTGCCATTTGGCCGTTTCATCGCTCCATTGACGAAGCAATGTCACGGGGTTGGATGCACCGCCCGGCATAAGCTGCTGGCCAAATACCCAAACACCACCTAAGCCGATCAGAATCAAAGCCCCGAAACCAACCCATAAACGCCAATCACGAAGTAAACGTTTCGGCGCTAGGAAAAGAGCTACAATCACCAATACACCAACCAAAAGAATCGTGAAAGTCGGTGAAAGTGGAAGGCTCAGTCCCAAAGAAACCAACAACCACGCAGCCCCTGTCCAAGTATGCTTCTGGGAAACCAATATGACCCCGTAAATCGCCGCGGCAGCTAACGTCATCGTGAAGGCCTCTCGCATCTGCGAACTACCCAGCAGCACCGCTTCCGGATAAAGGGCCAACAGGCAGGCGGCCACTTTGGCTATGTCATCGTCCCAAAGCCGATGAGCAAAAGCCCACGTGAACAACGCGGCCAGGGCCGAAAACGTCGCCGTCAGCACAACGATCATCAAGGGGGCATGAGCTGTTGCTCCAAAATATCGATAAATTGTGGCACTAAAGAAAATCATACCTCCATATTGATCGCCAGAATGATGCCCATCGAATGCCTCCAGCAGCGGGTGATCTGATTGCGCCAGATTCCACGCGGCTGTGTCGCGATTGTAAGCGTCCGCCATAATATAACCGTCTAATTCTGGCTCGCTGGCATAACCCCATTGGGGCAGGGCGGTGAACCAAAAGATGCCTACAAGTAGACGAATCATGACCGCTCCCAAGATCAGCCAACCAAGCCAGGAAGGTGTGTTTTCCCTTCGGATGGCTGACCATGCCCCAAAGATTAATCCGGCCCCCAAGAGGGATACCGCAAAAAAAGATTCCCATCCCTGGAGGGCCTCCGGTGAATCGATGGGTCCCGATGAAATCAAAGCCAATCCCATGGATAGGGGCAGCAGGGAAATGAGAACTATTGCAATTGTTTTATTCATATTGTCTGTAAATCGTATCATCTCAATAAAACGGGGAGAAAGATTAGGCAGGTTTCTATACCCACCTACACTAATACGACGGTTATAGAAAACCGCTTTACTCGGCCCAAAATTTTGAGATGATACCTATAAATCTTCTAGAATTCGTTGAGCGCGTGATTCCCAGGTGTATTTCTGGGCATCACGGCGAGCCTGTTGGCCCAAGGCCTGGCAACGGACCGGGTTTGCTTGCAACTCTCGGATCGCGGCGACCCAGGCATCGGCATCGTGGTGAGGTAATAAGATCGCATTTTCGGATGAGAGCACTTCTCTAAACACGGGCAAATCGCTCGATAAGATTGGCCGGCCACAGGCGAGGTATTCGAATAATTTCATTGGGCTGAGGTATCGGGCAATGTCTCCGCCGGATGATGCCGACACTTTGCGTTGATAGGGCATCAGCAACACGTCGCAGGCAGCTTGATAACGAGGCAGTTCGGCGTTGGGAACAAAGCCGGTCAGGGTCACGTTGTCGATGTTTTGATTTGCAGCCTGAGCGCGAACGAGTTCCACATCGCGCGGCTCGCCGCCCACAAGCAAGAAATTGATTTCGGGCAAACGCGCGGCTATTGCTAAGATCAACTCCGCGCCGCGGCCGGGGTAAAGATGACCGCTGTAG
>JAYELX010000163.1:0-3924 GCA_034717875.1 Chloroflexota bacterium
GCCCTGGTTGAAGACACGAAAAGACATTATGAAACTAGTCAGTCTTGGCAGGCCGGATTATGCAGAAGTATTGAGTGAAGACTTTGTGATCGCGCTTCCAGAAACCCCCTTGTCGAATTATTGGGTTGAAAATGAGTGTATTTTCTCCCTGCCGGTGTCATTTTTACAGCGCGATTTGTTCGATGAAGTTTTATACGAACGAATACCATTGTTGCAGGAACAGAGAATTCCTCTTGTCTTGAATGGAGAATCTGGCCATGGGAAGACGGTTTTTCTGGGCTGGCTAGCGAACCAGAAATCTTTGACGAATCAGTTCGAGAGAGTTATTTGTATTCGCGGGAGCAAAGATGATGAACTTTACGACTGGCTCAGAAGTATTCATTACGAATTTTTTGAACTTGAAGACGCGCCAGAAAATGTAACTGGACTGACTATGAAATTAAAGCAATCTATGTACAACCGGAAAACCCTGTTCTTATTGGATAATTGTCATGAACCCAGACTGCTTGAACGGGTCCAAGATTTGCTTACAGTGGACGATTTTGCAGTTTTGACGACGCTAACTAATGCTGGGGTAGCTGAGAGTGTACCGGCCTTGTCTCGCTTTTATATCCCCCCATTTGAGTTTAGTGACTTAGTGAAGGTTTGTGCAAATGAATATGACCATGATCTAAGCAGGACAGAAATGGAAAGATTAAGCAGCTTGTTTCAAATTTTGGAAAAGAACATGCATGCCATGCGCTCTGCTCTAGCGCGTACGGCCTCCCAGAATTGGAATTGGATTGAAACGATAGAACATTTGAGGAATGCCCCCTCTGGGCCTGAAGAAATGAATGCTTACATTTACAAAGCTCTGTATGTGGCCTATCAAGATTTAGAGCCTGATCTGCAACGAGTTTTTCGGTATTTAGGCGCACTTCCCATGTTAGTCAGCTATGATGTTCTCACGTTTGTTGGGTTGTGGAATGTGTCTTTCGAAGAAGCAAAGGATTTCATCGAGAAACTCAAACTCATGATGGATATTTTTGACAATTCATCTGATGGAACTGTGCGCAAGATAAGAGAAGGTGCAATTCAATATGCTCACTACCTACTCGAAGAATCCTTGCAGGAACAAAAAGATGCGGAGAAATGGTTGGACCGTGTAGTTCAGATACCAGAACACCAATCTAGAAATCAAGAGATTAAAGATACACTTCCGAGGGTTAGCTTCTTGAATCGATGGAATCTAATAAAGGATGAAAAAATTCCTTATCGACATAATCTACTTAGCCGCAGCTGGCGTAAATTAACATTCTTATACGAAGTAAGACAATGGGAAATCATTCGCCAGCATTCCAGAGGATTTACCTCCGTGAAGTATACTTTGGGATATACACTGAGGCACAAAGCACTTGGGTTCAAACCGACAGCCAGGAAATTAATAGGCGGGTTGATCTTGATCATTGTTATGATTTTGGTCGCGGAATTCTTCTCGATAGATACTCAATGGATTGTGTACATGATAATTGCTATGATATTTTGTTTGTTCGTGGTTGTTGGTTGGGTGCTCCGGTTTGCCTGGAAAATGGACACGGAATGGATTGGGCTTTGGAAAAGTAGAGCGTCAAGGGACACTTCGTAATCTCCCCCTCTTGTTATTTGATAAAATGGGGGCATGATGAAAACAGCGTCACTACCGTTGCCAGTAGAGTGGTTGCCCACTAAGTATGGCCAGGGTTGGATGGACCTCTATCACTTTCGCACATCTGCGTTTGCGGGGCTTCCACCCTCTGCTCAGGCAAAAATCATACGTGTCATTTTACACCGCTTGAGACAATTTAATGTTTTATTCCACTTATGGGTAGAGTTAGATGCGCCCGGAACATGGTTTGCTTATGAGCTTTGTCTATTGGTATCTGATGATACAATGGTACTAACACAACTGGGAAAGTTTCCTACGTTGAATGACTACGCCCATCTTCCTGCCCTGTTTGTGGAACATCCCAGTCATTTGGGTCCCCCCTCACCTACATTACAATCTCCCGAAAAAATTTCACTTGAACCCAGCGTATTGCGGACGCTGCGCATATTGGTACGATTGAATGAGGCGCATACGGTAGAAATTGCCTCTCTGGCGGGGTATAGCAAGACGCACATTCGCTCGCGGTTGAAAATACTGCAAAACAAGAAATTAGCGCGGCGAACTAAGGTGGGAAAACATCAGGGCTGGGCCATCACCCGGCGCGGAGTTCGTCTGGCGCATCGTTCATGGAAACTTCCCCCTAGAGTGTCATTCAAGAGATACCGAGAGGAGAATCATTACGCTGGAGCGCGTCATCGCCGGGTATCATGCCGTTGGCGGGAATGGATGGAAAAAGCTTGGCCCCAAGCTGAAGTGTGGGATTGTTGGACAGAACTCTCCTTGAGCCGGGGACACCCCGATGCTTTGGCCTGGGGAACGTGGAAAGGGCAAGAGACCCTGTTTTGGGTTGAGGTTGAAACAGGGCATAAGTCTCGAGAGAAGCTGGGATGGCAATTCGCTCAACGATTGAACGCAGCTAGTAGACATGCTTGGCAGGCGAAACTGCCGTTGGTATTCGTCGTGCTTTCACTTCGACAGGCTCAGTACAAGCGACAGGCTTCTCCCTACGGGGACGTAGAGCATATCTCAAAAAAGTGTTACCTTAAGTAACCCATCCCAGATAGAAGGTATCTTTTTAATAGAACGGTGAGAAATTATAAGGCGCGTTTCTGCGCTTTTCGGCATAAAACTATACTCTGGGGTATGTCTTGCCTACGAGAAGATTGAGAAAGCTTTTCTGAAATAGCATAAAGCTCTTTATTGCTAGATATACACAATTATCCTCTATCTACGTTTTGAAGTTCTTTTTTATTGTCACGACCACACATATTCCCAACACACCAAATGCAATTCACCTTCTGACAGGGGGCGTGTTTTGGATTCGACTTTCTTTGGAGCACCCACTTCCGCCGAGTCTAACGCGCTAACAACATCCAACAGCGCGGCTACATCCCCATCGCGCTGGTAGCTTTCGTAAGCTGCTTGTAAATCTTTGAGATAGGGACCCGGCAGCGGTTGGCGCAGCGACTTCAAAGCAGAGCGCACGTCTTGCCGCGATAGCTCTGGATTATCCATTTGACTTTCTAGCGAGATTCTTACATGTGTTTGCACGTTCTCCAAAATTTTAGGAGCAGCCTCCAGGGCTTGTTGGCCTTGCACGCTGGCCAGGATGTCGTCGATGACCTTTTCTTGGACTTCGAACACGTCTGCTGCCCCAATCAGACGCGGCTCGTCACGTTCGCAACGGATCAGATTGATGATCTCGAAGCGGTTGTCAGTGATGTCCCCGGTTTCCGTGTCATAGTAGCGCCAGAAGTGACGGCGGCCACCCTCGGCTTTGGCCGGTGGCGCGGTGAAGTAGAAGAATAGGCCGCAGTAATCTTCCTTCTCCCGGCCGGAGTGGATGCCATCGGGCAGGGCCTCGGGGTCCAGGTCGCTCTCGGCCAGCATATCTTGCAAGGTGGCCAGCAGAAACTGGGTGCTGACCAGCTCGGTCTGGGCTTCTTGCTCGGCTAACACAGCATCATCTTCCTCGGCAATACGCCGCAGGGTGTTGAAGCTGCGGGGATGGACGGTTTCGCCCAAAACGCTGGTCTCGAGCAAACCGGCCTGGTCAATGGCCTGAATCTTACGGTTTAGTCTGTCAACCAGGCCCAATAACCGTTCCAGTTCATCCTCGGGAAAGACATTGTAGACCCATAGCGTGTCAAAATCTGATCCAATGCGGTCGATACGCCCGGCTCGCTGCACCATGCGGGTGGGGTTCCAATGTAAATCGTAGTTGAGCAGGTAGCCGCAATCCTGCAAGTTCTGGCCTTCGCTGAGTACATCCGTGGAAACCATCACGTCAATCTCGGCTT
>JAYELX010000164.1:0-3924 GCA_034717875.1 Chloroflexota bacterium
GTCAGCGTGCTCGAGCCCGTGGACTCACTCATTGTCAATTATCGCTTTGGAAACGCCATCGTCGAGGTCGACAACCCTGAAGGTGAAATCGTGGCCATCATTAACGAGGACAACCGAGGCAACTCAGCGGACAATGATGACAAAGAAATTCCCGGGGAACGCATTGGCCAAGGCTCCACGTACAGCGCAATCCCCGCCGGGTCGGAAAGCCAGACACTATACTTCCCTCAGGTACCCAACAATGTAGATGGCGTTTTCTCGGGCGGATTTTATATTTCCAATGTGACGGGCAGCGCAGGCGTATGCGATATTTATTTTTACGGCGCAGAGGGTGCTAATCTTGACGACGTCGCGATCGGTGCAAACGGTTCACTCTCATATTACATACCCAACATCCCCAACGTGCCCGATGGTTTCAACGCCGGCGTGCGCGCCAATTGCTCTGTGAATGTCATTGGTATCCTGAATTTTGCTGCCGCCCCCGGCAGCGGGAAAGTGGGCGATAGCTTCACGCAGAACAATGGCTTTAACAAATAGAGAGTCGGCACACGAGTGACTATATTTGGAATTGCTTAGTCCATTTGCCCTCATCCATTTGCCCTCACCCTAACCCTCTCCCAAAGGGAGAGGGAATAACTTCCTCTCCCTTCGGGGTGTGCGAAGCATGCAAAGCAAGGACTGAGGTGGGGGAGGGAATAACTTCCTCTCCCTTCGGGGCAGGACTGAGGTGGGGAAGGGAACAACTTCATCCCCCTTTGTGAGATGACTGAGGTGGGGGAAGGAACAACTTCCTCTCCCTTCGGGGGAGGACTGAGGTGGGGGAGGGAAAGATTACCAATATTTATACGCGCCTATACCAAAGATAACTTGCTTTCACTATAAAATCAGTGTATCATTCACCCGCAATCAAGACTATATCAAACTCAAATTGTATCCTTTCCAAATTTAGGGGGAATTAGGGCGGGATTCCACTCTTTGCGTCCCCCCGCACCCCGCCGCATCCTCAGGCAGGTAAAACGAGTCTGCCTTCGGAGATGCTACCCAAAAACCTACTCTACACTTTCTCCCCTGCTTTTTGGAGAGGATACCTCGAATTCGACGTTTCATTATTGGAGTAACTTATGCTAGAAATTCGACATCTAACGAAAGTTTATGACGACGGCACCGTCGCACTAAAAAATGTAAGCTTCACTGTAGAAGATGGTGAGTTCCTCATTGTGATTGGATTGAGTGGGTCGGGAAAGTCCACTTTGCTTCGCTGCATCAACCGCCTGATCGACCCCACCGAGGGCGAAATCCTATGGGACGGTGTAGACCTGACTCAACTTCAAGGGGAGGAACTCCGCAATGCTCGCCGTAAAATTGGCATGATTTTCCAACATTTCAATCTGGTCAAACGCTCCACCGTGTTGACAAACGTGCTCGCAGGGAGATTGGGCTACACGCCGACACACAGAAGCATGTTCGGCCGTTTTTCCAAACAAGACAATAAAAAAGCATGGGAAGCTCTCGAACGTCTGGGTATAAAAGATCAGGCCCACAAACGCGCCGACGAGTTAAGCGGCGGGCAGCAACAACGCGTCGGGGTTGCCCGCGCCCTCATGCAAGAACCGAAGATGATCCTGGCCGACGAACCTGTCGCCAGCCTGGACCCTGTATTAGCTCACTCGATCTTGCAATACCTGGAAATGCTCAACCAGGAAGACAAGATGACCATAATTTGCAGCCTTCACTACCTTGACCTTGTCCAACGATACTCAACCAGGGTAATTGGCTTACGTGATGGGAAAATTATCTACGAGGGAAGCAAAAAAGATATTCAAGCAATGGGCGATGATGAATTCAAAGACATCTACGGTGAGGAAGCCGAGCGCGTCGGAGGCGGCCTTGAAGGCAATCTTCAACCTCAAGAAGGGAGGGCAGCATGAAAAACAACAACAAATACAACCTGAGTCATAAGCCCGAAGACATTCGCTCGCCCAGTTGGGTTTCCGCGCCTCTGGCAGCTCTCGGATCGCTAATTGTCCCCGGACTTGGGCAAGTTTTAGCGCGCGCCATTCGCCGCGGCTTGCTGCTCTTCTTCTCGTATCTAACCATTGTGGGGCTGCTGGTATGGCGATTCACACTGGCCGCCCCTCGCGATACGGGCTGGATCAACATCATCCGCAAGGGATTGCATCTTGATAAATCCCTGGTCATCGCCAGTATCTTATTCATCATTCTGCATTTGTGGATCGCCTACGATGCTTACATCATCGCCAAACGTAGAGACAGCACCCCTGTGGCTGTGTTTTTTGTTATCACAATCGTGTTCTTCGCACTCGGATGGCAGATTGGCCAAATTGACCTGGTTGCGATGGTGACACAAGCAGACGAAGCACTACCGGCCTTAGGGCGCATCGCCTGGCCGTGGATTAAGGCTATCGAATACGATGAAACCGAGATAAAGGCCTACACAGACATACAAGTGCCATGCTCCGACAACCCGCCAGCTGCCAACGAACAAGGGGATGAAGCTACCATCATTGTCAACCCCACATGCGGAATATTAAAAACACAAGACGGCGACCCAGGCACTACGCTCCACATTGAAGGGCACAACTTTGAACCCAAAATCGAGGCGAATATTAAATGGGAAGACCCCGTTGGTAACGAATTTCGCCAACGTCAGGAGGGCGAATATGTTGTCGTTATACCTGACAAGAATGGCTATTTCGAACTCGATATCGAAATGCCCTATCGGCTGCTGCCGCCTTCAGCGAAGGAACCTCACTACATCTGGACATTATTTGCACAGCAGGTTGCGGAAGTCAGCAACCCACATCTCAGCAGTGATTTCAAACTAATTGTCGAAAAGATGATAGAGACCATCTTCATCGGCATGATGGCAACTTTCTTCGGGGTGATATTCGCTTTGCCAGTAAGCTTCTTTGCTGCCCGCAACTTAATGTCTGCATCACCAATCACACTAGTAATCTACTACCTGGTACGCGGCGTTCTAAACATCATTCGCTCGATCGAACCACTGATCTGGGCCATCATAGCCGTGATAGCGGTCGGGCTGGGGCCTTTCGCCGGTATCCTGGCACTGGTATTCCACTCTGTAGCCGCGTTGGGTAAGCTCTACTCTGAGGCAATCGAGTCAATCGCCACTGGGCCCATCGAAGCCATACAGGCCACTGGCGCCAATTGGTACCAGGTTGTGATTTTTGCCGTTATCCCGCAGATCGTCCCGCCTTTCGTATCCTTCACCATCTACCGGTGGGATATCAACATCCGCATGTCCACCATCATTGGATTTGTGGGCGGCGGCGGCATCGGCTTCCTGCTGGCTCAGTACATCCGCTTGCTGGATTATCGCTCGGCGGGCATGGCAGTTTGGTTCATCGCCATTACCGTAGCAATTTTGGACTACGTCAGCGCAGAAATCCGAGCACGCTTCGTCTAATAAAAAACCGTACTAGAGCCACCCAACCCTGCTGGAGCCGCCCAACCATGCAACCACGCTGAAGCCGGTCTCCTGACCGTTCGGCCTATGTACGCTGGAGCCGGTCTCCGACCGTGCGACCTGCAACGAAACACACTCCCTGAGTGCCTGACCGTACTCCCCACCATTTCCAATTAAACATAAAACAGGGGCGGGCTTTTTCCCGCCCCTGTTCTTATTAATACTCAGCATAGTTCATTCTGAACTAAAAAGCACCTTATTCCAGGATAGAATTTTGAACGAACCAACTGGTAAACGGATTTATAGCGGATTATCGGGATGGTTCATCTGGAAAGGAAATTAAGGTTACACTTGCTCCGAAGGAGTACTCTTCGAGTAATAGAGCAAACGCCGGTCGAGTGAATTCGGAGCGCTGGCGGAGAATTTGTATCGAGACCAAGTTTGCGGGTTATTGCGCCGAAGGCATCCCTTGCGGG
>JAYELX010000165.1:0-19722 GCA_034717875.1 Chloroflexota bacterium
TTTGCGTGCTTCGCATGCGTACCTTGCTTTGTCACACGGTGTGCACCCACGCTCTGCGCGCCTTCGGCGTGGTGTGCCTTGCTTTGCATGCCTACGGCAACGGCACGGCTGCATGTGCATTACACATCTCCATTTTGAGCAAGTTCTCTCTAATCCTTACTTTTTTATCCAATACAATTATAGCAAACTTAAGCTGGGATGAAACTCGAATTGAAAGAACGGTTGGCGATTACCAAAAAGCAATTCGAGTCAATTATTATAATTTTACCATTGCCTCGGTTCAGCAGATGCACTATTAGCGCGAAATACCTTGACCTCAGAACGGTATTCCACTATAATCCCGCCCAATCGCAATACAAAGCGCGGTAATCAAGGAAACTAATGTCCAAGAATCGCTTTTACACCTACTTTTATTTTTTTAGCGACAACTTCTCAGTTGCCGTTGGTGGTGTTTAAGCAAACGTAGTTCAATTATGCGAAGCACAGAGCGAGGCCAGCGGCCTCGCTCTTTTTATTTTAAGTCTTGCCTGACGGTAAAGGTGACAGTCACTTCCGAAACCCTCTATGACGGTCAAATATCTCGTAAGAGGATAGATTTTATTCCAAGACGGATCAAATAAGTGACTGTCACCTCAGGCGCGATAAGAGAAGACGAACGGTCACCAAGAATTTTTATACAAGGAGCATTTATGTCTAATACACGTATGGTTGGCGTACGCGGTGCGACAACAGCAGATACAAATACGTCCGAGGCAATTGTATCAGCCACGCGGGAGTTGTTGGTTGATATTTGCAATACCAATCCAACCTTGCGGGTAAAAGATTTGGCCAGCATAATCTTTACAGTCACGGATGACCTCACCGCGGAATACCCTGCCAGAGCGGCTCGGCAACTGGGGTGGGTGGATGTGCCTTTGTTGTGTGCGCGCGAGATACCCGTTCCCGGCGAATTATCTCACTGCATCCGAGTGCTGATTCACTGGAATACACAACTATATCAGAATGAGGTCCAACATGTCTATCTTAAAGATACCATCAAACTTCGTCCAGACTTAAATCAACATAAATAAAAACAAGGAGCTATCGTATGATTATCATAATGCGTACTGACGCAACCCAAAACGAAATCGAAGAAGTTACCCAGAAAGTCGAAAGTTACGGTGCAAAGGCTCATCTTTCGAAAGGTAGAGAGCGCACCATCATCGGCATTGTTGGCGATGTGCACCAGGTCAACAAGGATGAATTCATGTTAATGCCTTATGTGGATCGAGTTGTCCCAATCTCACGGCCCTATAAATTAGCCTCGCGGGAATTCTCCGCTCAGAATACGATCGTCCCATTAAATGGAATTCGCTTTGGGGCCAAAGAAGTCGTTATTATTGCCGGACCGTGTGCGGTCGAAAGTCGAACTCAAATGCTCGAAATCGCCCACGCGGTCAAAGAAGCTGGGGCGACAGCTTTGCGAGGCGGAGCTTATAAACCCCGCACTTCTCCTTATTCATTCCAGGGATTGGGACAAGAAGGATTGGAGATATTGGCCGAAGCGCGCGAAGCTACTGGGTTAGCCGTAGTTACCGAGGTGTTGTCGGCAGATCAGATCCCACTGGTGGCAAAATACGCCGACATGCTTCAAATTGGATCGCGCAACATGAAAAACACAGCTCTACTCCACGCAGCTGGAGAAAGTCGACACCCTGTTTTGCTTAAGCGAGGTATGAGCGCGACTACTGATGAATTTCTTTTGGCGGCGGAATATATTCTCTCGCACAACAATCAAAAGGTGGTGCTGTGCGAACGGGGGATTCGCACCTTCGAGACCGCTACCCGCTACACAACGGACATCAATGCCATCCCCGTACTCAAGCGACAGACTCATCTCCCTGTGATTCTCGACCCCAGCCACAGCACGGGGCATTGGCAATATGTCAGCGCGGTTGCACGCTCAGGGATCGCGGCGGGAGCCGATGGGCTGATCGTCGAAGTTCACAACAAACCCGAGGAAGCTCTATCCGATGGCAGTCAATCCCTCAAGCCAGAACGATTTGCCGAGATGGTGGCAGAGGTAAGCGCGATTGCCAAAGCCGTTGGACGCTCTTTGTGCACAAAATCCATTCATGAATAAGCATAAAGACAAGCCCCCATTTAGATTATCACAAGCACGTATCGCCATCATCGGGCTGGGGTTGATGGGTGGGTCGTTGGCCATGGCGCTGCGCAATCATTGCCGTGAGTGTTTGGCCGTTGACCCCGACCCGGAAACGCTCAAGTTAGGGCACGACAATCAGGTAGTAGATCGCGCCAGTGCAGACCCCACTGAGATATTACCTTATGCTGATGTAATTGTTCTGGCCGCGCCTATACACGCCATTATCGAATGGATTCAACGTTTACCAGAGCTGAAATCCGACTCGGCCATGGTTATAGATTTGGGTTCGACCAAAGTGGGAATCTATCAGGCACTCGAAAAACTACCCGCGCGCTTTGACCCCATTGGCGGGCATCCCATGACAGGAAAAGAGACCAGCGGTCTAGCTCACGCACAGGTCTCTTTATATCAAGATGCTATTTTTGCCCTCACCCCTCTACCCCGCACTTCAGCAAATGCCCGCGACATTGCCTTAGAAATCGTCCGAGCTGTTGGCGCATCGCCCTTGTGGCTGAATCCCGCCACTCATGATTATTATGTGGCGGCTACCAGTCATATACCCTATCTTATATCCGCGGCACTCGCCCTGAGCACGCCGCCAGAAGTTGCTTCTTTGATCGGGCCTGGATTCCGCAGCTCTACGCGTTTGGCGGGCAGTGGGCCTGGCATGATGACCGATATTTTGCTTTCAAATCGTAGTACTGTTTTGGATGCTCTGGCTCGTTTTCGTCAGCAGCTCGATTGGCTCGAGGGGGCAATCACCAACGGAAACCCTGACATGGTCAAACAAGTATTGACTCGGTCGCAGACCCATCGTAAGTTGCTGCTTGACCGCAACAAGAAATTTTAGTCTGGTGGGACATAATCGAGCCATTCACTCGAACGTGTGCCGCCATCCCCGCGCACAACCTCGAAGAAAGCATCCTGCACGATCTTTGTAACCGGCCCCATACTCCCCGCGCCAATTTGTCTAAAATCAATCTCTCGCACAGGGACTACCTCCGCAGCGGTGCCGCAGAGGAAGATTTCATCGGCAACATAAAGCTGGTCCCGTGAGATTGGTTCTTCTATCAGCGGGTAGCCCAAATCACCGATCAGAGTGATGACTGCATCGCGGGTGATCCCTTCCAAGATGGCAGCACGCGCGGGGGTGTAGATTGACCCACCCCGGACCATGAAAAGGTTCATCCCGCTGCTTTCGGCGACAAATCCAGACTGGTCGAGCATGATCACCTCATCGAATCCCATCCGCAAGGCATCGGTTTTTGCCAGCATCGAGTTGACATAATTCCCAGCTACTTTGGCTTTAGTCATATTGATATTAGGGTGCATGCGGGTGTAGGACGAAACGACCATCCGCAGCCCCTGATCCAGAGCTTTTTCTCCGTGGTATGTTTCCCACTCCCACACGGCAATCCCCACCACGGGGCGAGCTTTATCGAGTTTCAATCCCAGGGGGCCATCCAGATACATCAACGGGCGAATATAGCATTTAGCAAATCCATTGGCCCGGATGGTATCGAAAATTGCCTGGCGGAGTTCTTCCAGCGTGTAGGGATTTTCGCGTATCCCCATGATATGAGCAGAATCTAGAAAACGCTGTATATGCTCCCGCAGCCGGAACACTGCCGCGCCTCGGTCAGTTTTGTAGCAGCGCAAGCCCTCGAATATACTGACGCCATAATGCAGGCTGGGGGTCAAGAAATGGACCGTAGCTTGTTCGTAAGGAACTAGCTCGCCATCCATCCAGATGAATTTTGATTGCATAGAGTGCCTCACTATCAAAAGTAGTGTGGGTATTGGTACCACGCCGGAGCGTGGTACCAATAGAGGTCGCGGAGCGTGGTAACGAGATGAACTGTTATCTACGGCGTAACCATTCACCCCCCTGTTTCCCAAAGGATAGTGAAGGTGTCCCCACCGAACGCCCCCGCTCGGTCAGGCAACCCCAGGTTATGCTTCGCGAAGACCATCGCTATCCCGTGGATAAGAATAATTTGCTAGGGGGAGTGAATAATTACTCTACGGCAGGGTATATTCTACCCTTAGCAATGGGGACAAGGTTACGAAATCGTCCTCGCTGTCATTGTTGGTATCAGTGTTGAATTGGTAACGGAATTGGATCTTACCGCCCAATGCGCTTTGCACAGCACTTATGGCCGCGGATTCTCCCAGCCGAGCAACTCCAGCAGTAATTTCACTTGCGCTGCAGTAACTCCACAAGGCACCACCAGGGGTATCTGTGTAAAAATCCGATGGATCAACATTGCCATAATTATATTGATAAACGCCCATACAGCCCAGATCGACAAAAGGTGTACCGGAAAGGTTATGGCCTTCGAAAATCATGTAGACTCCGGTCACAGTTGCCTTTGTGGAAATGTTCCCGAGATTGAAGGTCGAAAAACCCTGCCAGGCATAATTGTTTTGAGTATCCCCAGCAATATTGCTGCTACTGGTTTCATCAGTGGACTTGACTCCGCCTTTGGAGATTGGTGACCAAATATCGAATTCCGAGTCTGGAGGCATAACATCTTCAACTAAAATTTTTATCCAGAACAATGCGCTTGTGTCCGTGCCAAAGGTCAATCCATCCGGACTTTCCAATGTCCAGAAACCTAAATGCGTTCCCGGCTCAGCAGGCACTACCATCGGAATTGTAAGTGCAAACGATTGACCAGGTTCAACGGCCCCTGGGAATGATACGCGCTGCGGCGCGCCAAGTGCCTCACCGTGATGAAGAATTACGCTATACTCATCACTCCAGGTGCAAGTGCCCGTGTTTTGCAACACCCAGACCTTGTTGAAAGCCTCCCCGGCCGCCATAACAGTATCATCTGGGATTGTCTCGCTGATCATGTGCGCCATCAAGCACACGTCGGAGTTCACCTGCGGAGTTGGGTAAAGCGTTGGAACGGAGACTTCCAGCGTAGGGGTTGATGTCGACGTCAACGTGGGAGCTGGTGTGGGTGTGGCAGTAGACGTTGCCGTTATTGCCGCGGCCGCCGTGGCATCTGCTTCGGATAGTTTGGTGAGTTGAACAGACACAATGGTTTCGGCCATTGCCGCGGCTGTCCCCGCGATGTTTGGCGTTGGCTCTACTGGCTCTGACTTACAGCCTGCTCCAAGAACAGCTATTAGAATCAACGTCAAAACCAACGCTCGTTTTGATTTCTTAGATTTCGCTAAGCTTATAAACATAATTTACACTCTCTATTTTGGTGATGATTATATAGTAAGTGATGAAACCAGGTGACAGTCACCTATAAATTCGATTTACACTCTGAATCATCTTGCTTACCAACGTGTTTTCTGCAACACGACACTTTTACAGGGGACTGTCACCTCACGCAGAAAACCTTTTACCACTATCCAAAGAACTACCCCATCCGCCCCATGATATACGCCTCTGTAAGCTCGTGGCTTGGATTCATAAACAACTGTTCCGTTGGGTTGAACTCAATCAATTCTCCCAACCAAAAGAGGCCAGTGGAGTCAGAAACTCGGGCTGCTTGCTGCATGTTATGAGTCACAATCACGATTGTATAGCTCTCTTTTAGCTCGCTGATGAGTTGCTCTATTTTGCCGGTAGCGATAGGATCAAGCGCTGAGGCTGGCTCGTCCATTAATATAACTTCCGCTTTTACCGCCAGCACGCGCGCAATGCACAATCGCTGCTGCTGACCTAATGATAGGCTCAAAGCATCGTCTTGTAATTTGTCCTTGACATCATCCCACACTGCGGCCCGTCGCAAACTGCGCTCTACAACTTCATTCAATTCAGCGCGTTCGTTGGTTAACCCCAAAACACGCGGGCCAAAGGCCACATTAGCGTATACCGACTGCGGGAACGGATTCGGTTTTTGGAACACCATCCCCACCCGTTGGCGCAGGTAGACCAAATCCACATCGGGGGCATAAATATCTTCTCCCTCCAGCAAAATTTGCCCTTCCATCCGCGTCCCTGCAATCGTATCATTCATTCGATTCAGACAACGTAAAAAAGTGGATTTTCCACACCCCGAAGGGCCAATCAGGGCGGTCACCTTTTTGGGAAGGATATTCATGTTAATTTGGCTCAATGCCAGGTTGGAGCCATAATAGAAGTTCAGATTGCGAATTTTGAAAACAAGTGGTTGTTCGCTCATAAACCTGATTATACACAACGTATTGCGTCTTGCGTAGAGTAAAATGGAATTTTTTGTAGGGCAATCGCATTTAGATTTGATGGCAGTAGGTGCAACGCACTTTGGCGATTTTTTTGCTCTTTTTGCCTTTGCAAGCGCCCAAACACAAGATAATTTAGCATTGTTAGCGGTGCGTTGCATCTCAAAGATGCGCTGCACCACGGATTGGCCAAGAATCTCTCTGAATAACCCTAACTGCAATGCAGCAATTCCCGATATGGCTCACACAAACTGGATAGCGATGGTCTCCAGACCGAGCGGCGGTCATTTCGAGCTGTTTTTAGAAAAAAGACTTGCAAATTAGGTCAAATAGGGAATTGCTGACTGCAATGTACTCTACCAAGTGCAATGCAATTCTATCGTCGCTTGAGCAACTATCACCTGAAATACCTGATACCTGACCATCCCTTGCACTCTTGCCTGCCTCATTACTAACGACTATAATCTGAGATTGATGAAACAACCCTGGTTACTCTTCCTTTTATTGATACTACTTCTCCTCAGCGGGTGCGGCAAGCAAGCAAGCGCGGCAGGCAGCCCTTCTGAAACGATCGAAAACAAAGGTTCCGATACCATCGTCAACCTGGCTTTGGCCTGGGCCGAACGCTACCAAGAATTGCACCCCCAAGTGAGACTCTCGGTCACAGGAGGCGGGTCGGGTACGGGTATCGCCGCGCTGATCAACGGCACGGTGGATATTGCCAATGCTTCCCGAAAGATGCAACCAGAAGAAGTGGAAACAGCGCAGGCCAACGGAGTCGAGCCAGTTGAGTTTATCGTCGCCCGTGACGCCATCGCCATCATCGTCAACCCAAACAATCCCATCGACAAGTTGACCTTGGAACAAATTTCGGACATTTACAGCGGAAAAATCACTAATTGGCTCGAAGTTGGGGGTGAAGACCGTCCCATCGTGCGTCTATCACGCGAGACCAACTCCGGCACCCACGTTTATTTTCTTGAAGAAGTTATCCGCATAGGGGAAAAAGGAAACAAGACGCTTTTCTCGACCAGCACACTGCTGCTGCCTTCATCGGAGGGGATCGGCGTCGAAATTCGCCAAAACCCCAACGCGATTGGCTACGACGGGCTTGGCTACGTCACGGAAGACATGAAAGTGATCGCCGTGGCCCGAGAGGCGGGCGGGGATTATATCTTACCATCGGCCGAATCCGTAAACAGTGAGAAATACCCCATTGCTCGTGACCTTTATATGTACACCAACGGCGAACCCGCAGGAACGGTCAAAGCATATTTGGATTGGATCCTATCACCCGAAGCTCAACCAATTGTGACCGAACTTGGTTTCGTACCCATTCTACCGTAATTAGATAAAGAGGCATGTATGAAAAGTGCTCTTAACTGGCGTGAATATATCATCACGCGTTTGATAAAAATTTGCGGATATTCCGCAATTGTATTTGTGGCCTTAATTTTCTACTTTCTCTTGCGGGAGGGATTTCCCACATTAAGAGAAGTAGAATTTGCAAATCTGCTTTCGCCTCGTTGGTATCCAATCGAAGATTATTTTGGCCTATTGCCCCTAATTGGGGGCTCGCTGGTGGTCACAATTGGAGCAACGCTCATCGCTGTTCCCTTTGGGGTGGGTGCCGCTATTTATATCTCTGAGATTGCTCCCCAATGGGGGCGCGAAATCCTGAAGCCCTTGGTCGAAGTGTTGGGCGGACTTCCATCGGTTGTGCTTGGCTTTCTGGGAATACTCGTCCTCTCACCCTACTTGCGCGTTTTCTTGAATCTCCCCACCGGCCTGACAGCTCTGGCTGGATCACTGCTCCTGGGTGGCATAGCCATCCCCACTGTTGTATCTGTATCCGAAGATGCCCTCGACGCGGTGCCAAAATCTTACCGAGATGCAGCCCTGGCGCTGGGCGCGACCGAGTGGCAGACTATCTGGCGGGTGACGCTGCCCGCAGCCCGATCAGGCGTGTTGACCGCGGTGATGCTGGGTGTTGGCCGCGCCATCGGCGAAACCATGACCGTGATGATGGTCACCGGCAACGCTCCTGTATTGCCAAAAGGGCTGAAGGCCCTGTTTGCTCCAGCCCGCACAATGACCGCCACCATCGCTGCCGAGATGGGCGAAGTCGCCAATGGCAGCGTGCACTATCATGTTCTATTCTTCATCGGGGCAGTATTATTCCTGATCTCGCTCACTGTCAACGTAATCGCCTCAACAGTCGTTTTCCGACAGCAACAACGTCAGGAGCGTATCCTTTCATAATCCGGTGGTAGACTGAGAAAGGTGACAGTCACTTATAAATTATCCCTACACCCTGAATCGGATCGCTTAACCAACGCGTTTTAATAACAAAACACCTTTGCAAGTGACTGTCACCTGTGTAACTCAAATTATCAATCAATTCTACCCATCCCTATAACCCATGAAACCGTCATCCAGCTCGCAATCACGTTATCGTAAACAGAAACTGGGGTTCGGCCTGCTAACTCTGATGACCACACTTACCGTTATCCCCATTGTGGTAGTGGTTATCTACATCCTTGTCTTGGGTGCGCCTGCCATTTCCTGGAAATTCGTGAGTGGATTCCCGCGTGAAGGAATGCGCGCTGGCGGTATCTGGCCTGCCATTGTAGGAACTTTCTACCTGACCCTCGGAACCGCTGCATTTTCTGTACCCTTAGGCATAGGTGCGGCAATTTATCTATCCGAATACGCGGTCGAAAATCGTTGGACAAGCCTGATTCGCATCGCCATTATCAACTTAGCGGGGATTCCGTCTGTGGTCTATGGTCTATTTGGATTAGGGTTGTTCGTGCTTTTCTTGCAATTTGGCACCAGCATCTTGGCCGGTTCACTGACCCTCTCAATTATGACGCTGCCAGTCATTATCAGCACCGCCGAGGAGGCGTTAAGGGCTGTTCCGCAGTCATTCCGCACGGTGAGCGTCTCAGTTGGGGCCACAAAATGGCAGACAATTAACCGTATCGTTCTACCTCAAGCGTTACCGGGAATCCTGACTGGGGTGATTTTGGGTCTCGAGCGAGCAGCCGGTGAGACCGCGCCGATCTTGTTTACCGTGGCCGCCTTCTTCCTGCCACGCTTGCCAGGTTCCCCCATGGACGCGACCATGGCGCTCCCCTACCATCTCTTTGTGATTTCCACCCAGGTTCCGGGCATGCCGATCAAAATTCAATACGGCACAGCCCTGGTATTACTCACCTTTGTACTTAGCCTAAACTTCATCGCTACAACGATTCGCTCACGGGCACGTGCCCGCCGGCAATGGTAGTATTTACACCATGAATAAAATTAATATCGAACACCTCACCCTGCATTATTCCGATGGCACTGAATCGCTTCGGGATATTAATATGGCGATTCCCGCTAATACAATTACGGTTATCTTTGGTCCTTCGGGAGGAGGAAAATCCAGCCTGCTGCGAATGCTCAATCGACTCAATGATTTAGCCGATGTCATATACCTGGATGGACGCGTGCTTATCGACGGTGATGATATTCTCAGCCCAAAGACTGATGTCATCGCTCTTCGTCGGCGAGTCGGAATGGTATTCGCTCGTCCCGTAGTCTTACCCATGAGTATTCGCGAGAACCTGACTTACGGGTTGGAAGTAGCCGGAGAAAAGGATAAGCATCATCTGGACGCAGCCGTAGAACGCAGCTTGAAGCAATCCGCCCTGTGGGAAGAAGTCAAAGACCGCTTGAATGATCCGGCCGTGGCACTCTCCGGGGGGCAGCAGCAGCGATTATGTCTGGCGCGCGTCCTGGCGTTGGAACCAGAAATTATTTTGTTGGACGAACCCACCTCGGGGCTGGACCCAATCTCCACCGGAAAAGTCGAAGCCTCACTCCAGGAATTGAAACAAAATTACACCATCGTGTTGGTGCCTCACTCGGTTCAGCAAGCTGCTCGAACTGCTGACTATGCAGCCTTTTTCCTGCAAGGAGAGCTGATTGAGTACGCTCCGGGCGACACTTTATTCACCAACCCTCACAACCAACGCACTCAAGATTATGTCGAGGGACGATTTGGCTAAGGCAGCACTAAGTTAGTGGGAGGTTGCTCAAAATAGAGATGTGCATTGCATCTGCTCTTGATGCATTGCACATTGGGTTACCAGAAAACATCCTGTATTTACCGCCTCGCAGGTGCAATGCACTCTAAAAGTGCAGAAGTGACTGTCACCTCAGGCAAAAACCTTTATTACTTACCTTTTTATCACTATCCAAAAGAGGAAAGATATGACTAGAGAAACTCTCGATAATAAGATTCAAGAACTGCTTAACAATGTGCTCACTTTAGGCAATGTAGTTAAACAGGCTATTTTGGACTCCGTTGACGCGCTTAAAAAAGGCGACATTCAAAAAGCCCAGGCGATTTACGATAATGACGAGAATATCAACAAAAAACGCTTCGAGATCGAAAACAACGCTATCACCACCATTGCCACTCAACAACCCATGGCCAGAGATTTACGCATTCTGGCTTCGATACTGGACATTGCCGGCGAGTTAGAGCGAATGGGCGATTACGCCAAAGGCATTGCTCTAATAACTATTCGTATGGGTGATGAATCCCCGATCAAACCTCTGATTGATATTCCTAAAATGGCGGCACTGACCGCTGATATGTTGCAGCGCGCCCTGGAAGCATTTGTGAAAGCTGATTCGGATGCTGCCCTTTCCATTCCCAAGGAAGATGACCAGGTTGATAATCTTTACAACCAGGTCTACCGGGAACTACTCACCTATATGATTTCTGATCCATCTACCATTGACCGGGCGACTTATTTGTTGTGGGTATCCCACAACCTGGAACGTACCGCTGATCGTGTGACCAATATTTGCGAGCGTACTGTTTACATCGCCACCGGAGAGCTTGACGAAATCGATAATTCCGACGATGAAGCCCAAAAATAAAATGGTCAGCATTCACAGCTTGATATGAATTATTGTCTATTTCCCTCACCCCCCGCCCTCTCCCGAAGGGAGAGGGAGCTTATCCCCCCTCCCAACGGGATGCGAAGCATGCAAAGCAAGGGTTAGGGTGAGGGAAGAACAAGAATAATGTTGTGGCCAAAGATGTCAACCCCGCCATCTCCCGAAAGGTAGAAATCGCTTATCCCCTCTCCCACCGGGAGAAAGTTAGGGTGAGGGAAGAATAAGAATAATGTTGTGGCCAAAGGATGTCAACCCCGCCATCTCCCGAAAGGAGAGAGAGTTTATCCCCTCTCCCACCGGGAGAGGGTTAGGGTGAGGGAAGAATAAGGGTGAGGGAAGAATAAGAGTGAGGGAGGCAGGATGAGAATGAACAATTATGTGGAGGAACCAATGCCCGAACTAGTATATTTTTATCCCAATGGACATGAAGCCCACGAGGAACGCGGTCACCCTGAGCGTCCCGAGCGGGTTGAAGCTATGCTGCGGGCGTTGCAGCAAATCGGCTGGTGGGATGATTTCCCTCACCTGGAGCCTGACGACGTTCCCAAGGGGGTATTGGAGACAATTCACAACCCTGGATATTTAACCAAATTACAATTGGCTTGCTCGCGGGGGCAACGTATCGACTTGGATACCTATGTCACAACAGCATCTTGGGAATTGGCACTCAAGGCTGCGGGTGGAGCCATTGCGGTGAGCCGCGCTGTTTGGGGTGGGGAAGCACGGCGTGGTTTTGCTCTCACCCGTCCGCCGGGGCATCACGCCACATCGAAGCGGGCGATGGGGTTTTGTCTGCTCAACAACATTGCCATAGCAGCGGAGTACTTGCTTCAGCACGAAGGCGCCGAACGTGTAGCAATTGTCGACCTGGATCAACATCACGGCAACGGTACGCAAGCTGCTTTTTGGACGCGTGGGGATGTGTTTTATATTTCCACTCACCAGTACCCTCACTATCCCGGCACGGGACGGGTGCATGAAACGGGAGAGGGTAAGGGTGAGGGATTGACGGCCAATTTCCCGCTGCCGCCGTTTTCGGGAGATCGGGCTTTTCAGGTAATCATGGAAGATGCCATTGTCCCATTATTGGATCGATTTGCTCCGGAGATGATTCTGGTCAGTTATGGCTTCGATACTCATTGGCGCGATCCGTTGGGGAGTTTGCTGCTTACGGCGGCAGGTTACAAGCACCTCATCGAGAGTCTCACCGGCTGGGCTGACCGGCATTGTGAGGGACGCATTGCCCTCTTTTTGGAGGGCGGCTACGATTTGGATGCGGCCGCGGCTTGTACTCAGGGAGTAGTGGCTGCTTTGCTCGGTCGGGAGTGGGACGATCCGTTGGGATCACCTCACCAAGCCGCAACGGAGTCCTGGCACTCCATGTTACAGGATGCAAAACAGGTTTGGGGGTTATAAATCTGCCACTTGATTTTTGATCTCTTTTCCATCATAATTTATTATATTCTATTCTGGGTAGTGGTAAAGAAGTGAGTGATGGTGAAAGGTGACAGTCACTTACTCTGGAATTTTGGTTGTAAAAACATACTTGCAAACTATAATAATGCTCTAACTATACATGGTTTGCAAGTGACTGTCACCTCTGTAACTATGTCATCACTTACCATCTAACCACTACCAATATCTAAAGGAAAACTGCCATGAAAAAATGGATTATTTTGTTGATTGTTATAAGTTTAAGTTCGTTGGTGCTGGCAGCCTGCGAGATGGACGCTCAGCCAACAGCAACTCCCACAAAGCCCCCTGAGCCGACCCAACCCCCCACCGCCATCCCACCTACCGAAACACCCCTGCCCACCGAAACATCCACCCCCACCGAACCCCCACCTCCCACAGATACACCTACCCCGACCCCAGAACCGGTTGAGGAATCAGCCCTTGAACCATTGCCCCCGGAGCCTCAGGATTTCGAATTCGAAACGGAAGATGGGCAAGTTTTACAGGCGCGTTATTACCCCGCAGCGGTTAACCCGGCCCCAATGATTGTGCTGATGCACTGGGCGCCTGAAGACCAGGAGAGCTGGAACGAGATTGCCTTCTGGCTGCAAAACCGCGGCTTGAGCGGAACCAGCCCCAATGTAAGAGCTGTACCCTGGCTTGACCCAACCTGGTTCCCGCCAATGTTGGAGGGTCAATCTTTTGGGGTACTCACTTTTACTTTCCGAGGATGCGAGGGGGGCTGCTCCGCTATTGATCCGGATGGTTGGCTTGAGGATGCACTAATGGCTATGAAAACAGCCAGCACTCTCGAAGGTGTTGATCCAGAGCGGATAGCAACCTTTGGCGCCAGCATTGGTGCAGATGGCTCTCCGGATGCCTGCGGCCCGTTCAACGCTGAATCAGAAAGAGTTTGTTTGGGGGCATTATCGCTATCTCCGGGCGATTATCTAAACGTGCCTTATGATCACGCTGTTGCCGTGTTAGAGGAACAGGAACCTCCGAAACCGGTTTGGTGTTTTTATGCTGCTGGAGACGGGGCCGCAGCGCAAGCTTGCAAATCGGCCAGTGGAGATCATTATCAAACCCTCGAATGGTCTGAAGGCGGGCATGGTATGATGCTAATTGACCCAAATATCGAACCCAACGCTATGGAGTTGATCCTCGATTGGCTGAATTTGGTTTTCGAGTTGTAGAATTCTCAGCAACCGCGTTCCTTTTAAGGAACGCGGTTGCTATGTGCCTTTCCAAGAATGTTCTGTCGCGTTCGTTGTCGGACACGAAAACACCAGTTTATTGCGGTGGCAAATTCGCGCTCACCACTACGAACCCATCCTAACTTACTCGACACAAAATCTAAGGAGCTGACGATGAAAGTAAATGATGTTCTGTATAATTATCGGGCCATTGTTACCTCGGTATACGATGGAGATACTTGTACCCTGGATATCGATCTTGGCCTTGGGGCCTGGATTCATGGAGAGAAACTTCGTCTCACCCGCATCAATGCTCCCGAGGTGCGCGGCGAAGAGCGGCCAGAGGGACTTAAATCGCGGGATTTTTTGCGCCAGATTATTGATGGAAAAGAAATCTTCATCCAGACAATCAAAGATCGCAAGGGCAAGTATGGACGCTATCTGGGTGAGATATGGTTGCAAGGCCAAGATGGAGCCTGGATCAACGTTAACGACTTACTCGTGGAAAAAGGGCACGCTGAATACCATCAGTACTAACTTACTTAGGAATCGTGATTAAATAAGTTGTGCGGTTGCATCCTAATAATAACGCCGGTCAAAGAATAGAGATGAATAGCATAGGAGCGAGAAACAGTTGCTCCTATGGGAAAGAACGAGTAAAATGTATTTAAGTGTGATGTCATAGCAAGTTAGAGTATGCAGACAAAGTAGTTGCTCAAAATCCTATTGGTAAAACGGTGATAGAAGTGCATTGCATTTGGAAAATGCGTACCACAATGGCATAATATAACCAAAAAGCATAATATCGCACTTCGGGTTATTCAAGGGGATTCTTGGTCAACCCGTGGTTCAGCATATCTTTAAGATGCAACGCACCAATAATATTTTGAACAATTACCAGGCAAATGCCTGCTGGAGGTTAGCGATGAGTGATAAACAATTGGTGTCATTAAAACCTGAAGTCGTTCGCGTGTTAGAAAGAGAGAAATCGGTGTGTGACGTTGCCATTGCCCGTCTGACGGAAAAATATCGTCCATTAGAGCAAGAATATGGATGGACTACCGATGAGTTCGTGGAGAAATTTGACGCTGGGGAAATAGGAGACAAGCAAGAGTATTTCCTCTGGCATGCTCTGGCAGAGGCGTCAAAAGATTGGCAGATAACTCGCGAGAGTCTAGAAGAATTGCTCTTAGATTCGGAGATGGTGAGTGCTTAACATCCACGCAGCCGCGATTAAAACTACTATTTGTAACTGTGTCGTCGTTGCGACATATAGCCTGAATACAGTCCAACTGAGCCCTAACACTGGATATGCGAAAGGTGACATTACATTGGTGGATGGTTCACGGCTCGTCTTCTTTGAATTCTCGCGTCAGAAAGCCACAGGTTTAGAGCGGGAAAAGTATCGATATCACTTCATGAATGCAAGTAACCAACTTGTCTTTCGTTATGACAATGCCCCTCATCATCCAGAAATAGTCACATTTCCTCACCACAAACATTTGCCAAATGTTGTGACTGGTAGCCTCGTACCGTGCTTTGCAGATGTACTTATCGAAGTGGAGTCACATGTCTTGGAGCTTTTATAGAGTAAAGCAAACCGCTTGGTTTCGATATGTTTTTGGGAATATTTCACAAATAAGGTTACACTTTTGGCGAGGCACCTAATGTTGGCAAGACCTATAGAAATGAAATTGGTTCTTCGTGCATTAGTGGGGTAAAGACATCCGAGATTTCCGCCGAAGACCGTACTTGGGATGCAAAACTGCTTCCACAGGCCAGTATCTACGCTTACGTAGCCGACAAAATCTCGGATGTCTGGCTGGTAACTCTACTATTTCACGTTGACCCTGAAAATCAAACAATTTACCCATGACCTCACAAAAGTCGTCTTCCTTCAACCTAAAAGATGAACACAAACTGAAAGCGCATTTGATTGAAGCAGTCACCCAAAAATCACAGGGGATACCGTCATCTGCTTCGGCCTATCAGGAGCAAATCTTGGATTGGGTACATCAGGCTTATGACCGTTCAGGGCTGGAGCTGGATGAGCCGCGGCGGGAAAAAATCTTCCGGGATGTGCTGGCCGAATTGGTCGGGTATGGGCCGATCCAACCGCTGCTTGACGATCCCACCATTAGCGAAATAATGGTCAGCGGCCCCAACCAAATATATGTCGAGCGGCATGGTAAACTGCTTGATACGAATCTAACCTTCGATGACGACGACCATGTCATGCGTATCATCGACCGGATTCTCCATCCCCTGGGACGTCAGGTTAACCGCGACGCTCCCAGCGCGGATGCACGTCTCCCCGATGGCTCGCGCGTCAACATAGTTATTCCGCCGGTGGCGGTGGATGGCCCTTGTATTACGATTCGGAAATTTCTCGATGACAAGTATAGTGTTGAGCAACTCGTCGATTTGGGCACATTGACGCCATACATGTCCGAATTTCTGCGTGCTTGTGTTGTTTCGCGACTGAATATTCTCATCACCGGCAATACCAGCTCCGGGAAAACGACTTTGCTCAATCTACTCATTGGACATATTCCCAATGAAGAACGCATCATCACTATCGAAGATGCAGCCGAGTTGCAGTTGGAGCAGAAGTATGTTGTGCGATTGGAAACGAAAATGCCCAACGTGGATGGGGAAGGGGCAGTCACGGCGCGCGATTTAGTCCACAATGCTTTGCGAATGCGCCCAGATCGGATCGTGATTGGAGAGGTGCGCGGCAGTGAGGCCCTGGATATGCTTCAGGCCATGAATACCGGTCACGAGGGTTCTTTGACCACGCTGCATGCCAATTCCCCACGTGATGCCATCTCGCGTTTGGAGACCATGTCTATGATGGCAGGTTTGGAACTTCCTTTGAAAGCGATTCGCAAACAAATTATCTCCGCAGTTGATCTGATTGTACACATGAAGCGATTGATAGATGGGAAGCGCAAAATTGTACGCATCAGTGAAGTGCCGCGCATGGAGGGGGACGTTCCGACCTTGTCAGACATCTATAAATTCGAGAAAACCGGGCTTGGCCCCGATGGAGAAATATTGGGAGAGATGATAGCCACTGGCCTGCGCCCCATATTCACCCCTCGCCTGGAAGTCGCTGGCTTCAAATTGGGCGGCGAGATATTTGGAGCAGGGTGATTTTTTAGTTGACGAGTGCCTGTTCCTTGTGGTATCCTTCCGCTCTGTTGGTTAACTGAGAGTTTTATCGCCACAATTCTTAGGTAATTGCTCAAAATCCTGTTTTTGAATGAGTGTCAGAACTGCATTGCACTTGAGAAGTGCGTTGCAGTTTGAGTTTCCAAATATAAAGTAGGCATGTTTTGCGAAATCCTATGTGCAACGCATCTCTCAGATGCAGTGCACACCCAGCAAATCCCGATATTATGAAGAAGAGGCAAGACTTCGGAAGTCTCGAACGACATATTTCGCTAACAAAAAGGCATCCGAAGACTTCCGAAGTCTGGTTTTAGTCAAAACGGGAATTGCTGGTGCACACCTACTATTTTGAACAATTACATTCTCCGTCAAGTTAGAAAAAAGGAGTAAAAAAATGAAAAAATCATACACGAAAACTAAGACTTCCTGCCGCGTGACCTTCGAACTCCCTGCTGAGATTGGTGCTGAAACAGCATCGGTAGTTGGAGAATTCAATGCGTGGGACAAAGAATCGCACCCCCTGAAAAAACGTAAAGATGGCCACTTCTCCCGAACCGTGTACCTGGATGCCGACAAAGAGTATCGCTTCCGCTACTGGGTGGATGGCGAACGCTGGGAAAACGATTGGGAAGCAGACAAATATCTGCCTAATGAATTTGGCAGCGAAGATTCAGTTGTGTTAACCTAAAACTGAGGTAATTATTCACTCCCCTCGCGCTCACCCCGAAATGAATTTCAGGGCTTGCCGATGGCACACAGTGATAGCTGAAGCACGCTAAAGCGTGCTAATTGACATCGTATTTTTTAGTCGGCTTCGCTGTAAGCGTGCCTTTGGCAAGCCGACTTGAGCTATTAGCTTGGGATTTCAATCCCAAGCAAGGGAGTAAACTCCTTGAGGGGCAAAATTCTTTTGCTCTGCACGCCTCCGGCGCAGATGAGACAAGATTTTACGTCGTAAATCAAAACAAATTTTTAACATAGAGACGGGGAGCCGCGAAAACGCTGAGATATTTATTTTGTATTTCTCTGCGACTCTGCGTTGAATCTTGTCGGTTTTGCCATCGGCATGCAAAGCAAGGTAAATCTTCGTTAGACAGCTACAAACCAAGAATGTATTTAACCTAAAGCCGACCTGTGCGCATATCTAGGTCGGCTTTTCGTTTTTAATTTACAACCCCAAACATTAAAACTCGTATATTATCGTGTAGAAGGTATAATAATTAGTGGCTGTCCGTGAATAACTTCATCCCAGTAATCCAGTTCCTTTTATGAACCAGGTTACCAAGACCAGCCCAATCCACTTAATATTATTGAGACAATACGAAACGAGGTACTTGCTCAAAACCATGGTGGTTTGCAAAAAAACAGTTCGCTTATCATCTAGTCCAAACGGACTTTGCAATATTAGCACGGTCGGTTTCCCCAATGGGGATGCAAAGCAACCGCCGTGCGGGTGCGGTAGAATCAACAATCGTCTTATAAAATCAATATGATTCGTGGTAATCACTCCCGCACGGGCGTTCCCTTGGCAGGATGCTACGCGAAACGCACCGTGCTAAATCTACGAAGCCCATTCGGGCTAGCACTTTACGTACCCTTGAGCATTCGTGCTAATTTGTTGCCCGATTACATGAACTCCTAAAGGGCCGCTCGCTCAAGCGAGCTAAATAACACCACTAACATTTTATGCAATTACGAAACGAGGTACAAAATGAATCGCAAAACCCGCTCGAATTTGACTTTTGGCATCTTGCTGATCTTGGTCGGTGGATGGTTCCTGGCCGTTCAAATGGTGCCGGGCCTGAATTGGTTCTGGAAAATACTTTCGTGGCCCATGATCATCATTGGTGTGGGCGTTTTTTTGTTGCTCCTCGGCTTGATGCTCGGTGAAGCGGGAATGGCAATCCCCGCGTGCATTGTCGGCGGCATTGGCGGCTTGCTTTATTGGCAAAACGCGACCGGGAACTGGGAAAGCTGGTCGTACGCCTGGTCATTAATCCCCGGCTTTGTGGGAGTGGGACTCATGCTGGCATCAATATTGGGAGAAGGTGGACGAGATAGCTTTCGGGTAGGCGCATGGATGGCCTTCATCAGCCTGATCGTGTTCTCTATCTTCGGCGCTTTTTACGGCATCGCCGTGCTGCATACTTACTGGCCGGTATTATTAATTGCCTTTGGCGTCTGGATTTTGGTTCAACCATTATTCAAACGCAAATAGTGGTAAAAAGGTAAGTGATAAAGATTTTTGCATAAGGTGACAGTCACCTATAAAATCAATGTACATTCTGAATCGTTTTGCTGAACCAGCGTGTTTTCTTTAACAAGATGCCTTTGCAGGTGACTGTCATCTGTGTTCATCGCAACCACCACCCAAAAGCAAGGCTTAGTACATCTGCAAGAAGGAGAAAATCATGAGAAACAGAAGCCTATTCTGGGGAATCGTATTCATTGTAGTGGGAGGCTTATTTCTGCTCAACAACTTTGCGATTATAAGCATCAATATCTGGAAAGTGATTTGGCCCATCCTGCTGATCCTGCTTGGAGCGTGGGTTTTGTGGCAGACGCAGTATAGAAAGCCATCGATTGAAACAGAAACAGCTTCGATCTCTTCGAGAGGGGCAAATG
>JAYELX010000166.1:0-19642 GCA_034717875.1 Chloroflexota bacterium
GAGCGCGTTCACCACCATCTTCAGTCCGCCTCCGGAAAAATTCTCCCCAAGTTGATAGCATATTTTTGCCCGTTATCGTGTTTGGATTCGGTTCCCCACTTAATTGCGCGCATTTGGTAGAATAGGAAAAATCAGCGGAAATATGCTTGATCATTGTAATTAGCGTTCTGTTTTTCTGGGGGAGATACTTGCCAAATTAAACTACCACTCTGAGCGGCTACATTTCAGTTTGTGATTATTATAAAAATAATAACCTGGGAGTATTATAGCTAAGCAGATAAGGAAAAAGTTAAACCAAAACGTGTTCTGATTTAGAAATCGCATATAGACAGAAATACTTACTCCAAAGAATAAAAGGTAGGAGCAGATAGCATTGCTGCCTAATATTTTTATGAGAATTATCGACTGGTCTTCAATTGTAGCGAGAGATTTTATTTCAATGCTAGAAATTTTTTGTCTTTTGTGCATTAAAAAAACATTCTTGCTTACCCTAATAAGTGCATAGGCGAAAGTAAATATAGAAATTGGTAATAATAAGTGGCGGATTGGTGAATTGGTATTTAGTATCAGTAAACTAAAGAAAAAAAGAATAATCGAAAAATTCATCAAATTGGGTTTTGCTAACGAATTAAAAATATCTTGACGATGCTTGTTCGTGTTCATAGACGGTTACTTTCCCATAGCAGCTAAAATCAACTTTATTTTTTCTTGACGTTCTTTTCTTTTCATTTTAAACATAATATCTAAAAAACGTTTCATATCATCTTCGTCAGCTAGTATTTCTTGCATTCGTGTGTAAAATTCTTGTTCGTCATCCAAGGACAGCCAGCCTGCTTTAGTATACATATCTACTAGAGAGACGTCGAAGAATTGTGCCAACTTTTGCAAAAGTCCATGATTTACTGGATGTTTATTGTTCAGTATTTCTGATAAATAAGAAGGTGAAATATCAATACCTCTCGCTACTGCGCGTAGTGAGAGGTTGTTGTTTTTTGCGAGATCTAATATGTATTTTTTAAATATCATAGGAATTTATTGTTTGTTGAATGCAGATTGTGGTTTTTTGAGAATTCGGTACTGTACCTTACAAGTGCGGATAAACGGTAGTTAACAGAAAGAGTCGTGAATGAAATCACTTTGTAAAAATAGTACAGAGTGGCAATATATGCCAAAGCTCAACCACGAGGAGGCATATGTTAGACCACTCTGTACACTCAACTTTACCATCCTTGAGAGTTATTGGTAATTGTTTGATCATAATCTGGCCTGTATTGCTGATCTGGTGGCTATACTTGAAATTGATCGCCACTAAAAAAATACCAAAGGAACTTCCCACAGGGCCAACAGAGCGGCTTGACTGTCCAGCATGTGGAAAGCCAAAAGAGAAAAAATCTTCAGAACCGCCACCTCGCATCAAACAGCAAAGAGGTCCCCCCCGCAGTGTGGACACCAGAAATCACTACTGTCCCAATAAAGACTGTCGCTATTATGGCTGGGCTGTGTATGGCAACATCCGTTCCAACGGACATCCAAATGGTGGTCGCTGGCGTCAGTTGCAATGTGTTGTATGCGACAAACACTTTGCCGATACCACCGGTACCATTTTCTACCACAAACACGCAGCCCCAAAGACGATTTGGAGAGTTCTCAAAGCAATGGCAGAAGGATTAGGTATTCGAGGTACAGCTTTCGAGTGCCGCCCTGGCAACAGGGCCTGCAAGGTGATCCTTGCGTTTCATAACATTTTGGTATAGCGGTTTCATCACCGCTATTTTTGCCTACCACTCACTGGAGTGGTACAGCTCAAGTGGTGCAATTCATTGACAGTTTTCGACATTTCTATCTATATAGTGCACCATTTGTGCTCAAATTAGAGACTATTTCGACAAAATTCGCCTCCGGGTCGCTTTTTTAAAACCCGTTTTGATTTATCCGTATTGTTAAGGTACACAATTGAGAATTTAACTTGACAAGGATTGTTTACGAAGTATAATTCGGTAGTATAACACAAAATGTTCGATGCTATAGAACACGGTGCTTATGATTTTAATACTTCGTGGCCGCTTAAAAGGTCAGCAATTGAAATATCTTTCTCGTCTCCTCGATATGGAATACACGACGACTGAGTTGTCTAAAATAGTTGGGTTTTCTCGTCGTCAGATATACAGAGTATATAGGAAAATGTCTGATTTTCCACATCGAATTGATACATCTGGGCGAATTTGGATAAATGGTGTTGAGTTTCGTGAGTGGTATTACAAAAAGTATGGTCGTGGCAAATACAAATTAGCATCTGATGAAACGTTTTGCTTAACTTGTCGTCGCGGTGTCAAAATAGTTGAACCTGATAAGTGCTATCGGGAAGGGCTAGAGTATTTGGAAAGTGAGTGTCCGCATTGTGGACGGAAACTATCACGTATATTGAAGAAGGAGAAGAAATCATGATCAATCGTCAAAACTATAAGCTAGTTGAAGAGTACTTGCGTTATCGTCGAACTGAAGTTAAAGAGAATTCAATAAAAATATATCGTACCCACTTGATTCAACTGTTAGAATTTTCAGATGAAACCCTATTTTGTGATCTCTCAGCACATGCTACTGGTGTGGACTTTCGACAATTTCTAAAATCCAACCGTAGAGACAGTCGGGAAAAATCATATTCTGCAGAATATAAGCGCAAGATGTTGGGAACAATACGCAGCTTTTTCAAATGGCTTCATGATGAAAAAAGCTATACCTACACATCAATATGGATAAGTCGATTCAGACTTAGGTTAGGATCAGTGAAGCGAAACCGCAATAAAAGACGTTACTCGTTTGAAGAAGTTGTGAAGATAGCTAATACCTCTGTTGATTCTTTGGTTGACGAGCGGACCCGGGCCGCATGTGTTTTCTTGTTTCTCTCAGCTATGCGTATCGATGCTTTTACAACCCTTCCCATAAAATCGGTTGACCTAAGAAAGAAAACTGTAAAGCAATGGCCTTCTTATGGTGTTCGCACAAAATTAAACAAGGAGGCTGAAACGTCTTTACTTTGTATTCCAAGAATGTTTTCAGTTGTGGAGAAGTGGGATAAAAAGGTGCGTAATATCCTGCCACTTGACGGTATGTGGTTTGCGCCACTAACTACTACTATGCCAACAAAGATTGATCCTTATGGAAAAATAGGTAAATCGCGTGACAGTGGTTTGCGTAAAGATATTGAAAGGTTTTTATATAAAGCTGGTGTAGAATACAAAGCTGCACATGCATTTCGTCACGGGCATATTCGTTTTTTACGCGATAATGCTAAAGATTATCGAGGATTAGAAGCAATAGCGAATAATGCTATGCAAAATTTGTCTACCATGCTTAATTATGGGGCGTTAACTGATCAAGAAACTCAAGCCGAAGTCATAAAATTAAGCAAAAAGTCTCTCGATCTAGATACAACGGAAAATATGAATATCAAAAATAAAGTATCTCAGCTGATTCAAGAATTACAAGATAGTTTTGTAATTCTTGAAGGGTCAATGTGAAATAATGGGATGCTTGGAGTAAATACTATCTCCGTGTTTTTATATGTGGGGGTACGCAAAAATGGTGCGGAATGTATGGATGTTGTTCAATTATTGGAGCAGGGATACCTCACTAATTCACAAACTTTTGCTGATCATTACATAAATTTGCAACAATGGAAAAAAGAAATGGAATTACAATCATGAACTTCTCTATTCAATTCCCATGTCTTAAACCCCATCTTTCATTCAACTGTGGGCCCAGTTGGGATCGAACCAACGACCTGGCGGTTATGAGCCGCTCGCTCTGACCACTGAGCTATGGGCCCGATGATGTTATAATGATTCCACGTTCAACGGTATTGAGCGGGCGGCGGGACTCGAACCCGCGAGTGTCAGCTTGGAAGGCTGATGCCTTACCACTTGGCGACGCCCGCAATGTGTTAATGATTTTACCGTGAGGAACGTCAACGGTCAAGTATCGACGAAATGGTTAGCAGTTCTTATTGGTTTGCTTCTTAGATGGAGTGTACTTGATCAATGTGCTTTGGTGTGAAATTCGCCCTGCGCAAGTGTGCCCTACTTTCAAGTTGAGAATTGCTGCGAATTGGTTGCACTAATCGTTACTTTGTTGTAAAGTAGGAGCACTATGAAAAAGAATCTCGAAATCAGCATGGGTACACTAAGGCTGGCGGTCGGTCTGATTTGGGCTGCGCTCAGCATCGCCGGGATGATCTACGGCGATAAAACCATCCAAGCGGCGCAAGAGTGGATGGATCTAAAAATGTCGCCAGTTATCGAGAGTCTGGGGACGGTTCACACCATTTTGATAGAGGCGGGTGACGTTCTCACCACTGTTGAAACGTCTTTGGCTACTGTGGGGGGGGCTACTACCGACGTCGCTCTCACGTTAACAGATACGCGTCCGCTCGTGGATGAAACCGCCCAGGTACTTGTTTACGATGTGCCAGAAACTATCGAAGGAGTGCAGGATTCCATGCCCAGCCTCATCGAGACTGCTGCCACCGTAGATGAGACGCTGGCATTTCTTTCAGCCTTCAAGATGGTCGTGCCTATTCCTTTTGGGGATGATGTAGATATTGGTTTGGGCGTGGACTACAATCCCGAAGTGCCCCTTGATCAGGCTTTGGAAGACCTGAATGACAATTTGGAAGGGCTTCCCGAAGATTTGCGTGCCCTAGAGGACAATTTAGATACTGCCGATGCAAATTTGCTTATCTTGAGTGATGATCTCTCAGCTCTGGCGGACGATTTGTCTGATGTGAATCAGCAGATGGAAGACATCAACCCGCAACTGGATGATGTAGCGGATGATGTTCAGGCACTTCGAATCGCACTCGAAGATGTGCAGGAGCGTGGTTTGGAAGTATTGCCAACGGTCAGGATGGTTTATATGGTCTTATTATCGTTGATTCTGCTCGGGCAGGTTCCCGCTGTGTATGCGGGCGTGATACTGCTGCGTGAGGGGCCGCGGTTGGCGGTAAGTTATAAGGAAGAGCAGGAATGAATATAGTTTGGTAAAAAGTTCGAAGGAGAGCTATTTATTATGCTAGAAAAAATAAATCCCTTTTCAGCACAGCGCAAACAATTTTCCCCGTGGTGGTTCGGACTTAAGTTGGGCCTGATCTTGGCCCTTGTGGCCTGGTGGTGGATGCAGTATCAGCCCCAGGATGGCGAAGAGATGGAAGAGCAGCAAATTGTACTGCCCCCGGATGAAGAAGATGCCGCTCCGGCTCCCGACGACTTGACTCAGATTACGGGCGTTGGACCAAAATATGCTGGCGTGCTGCAAGATGCAGGTATTACTACTTTTGCCCGCCTTGCTGAAATGACGCCGGAGGAAATTCGGAAAGTATTCGAGGCTGCCGGGGGGCGTTTGCCTTATCCAACAACTTGGCCGCAACAGGCGGCGCAGTTTTAACGCAGAGACGGGGAGACGCGCACGGGTGTGTACCTTCGGGAAGACGCAGAGAGTTATTTTGGTTTTTTCTCCGCGTCTCTTCGCATCTGCGTTGTATCTTGTCGTCTTGAGGCGCAGGCCAAGCTTCGTTAGTGGCATGAATAGGTAGTGATGAGTGCAACATGAACAGAAACAGACGTTTCTTCAGCATAATTTTATTCGTGATATTGTTGAGTATGTTTTTCCTGCCGGATGTACAGGCTCAAGATGGTGTTCCGTTGGTGATGGTGCTTAGTGTTGATGGGGCCGTTACTCCGGCGATGGTTGAGTATTTGGAGCGAGGGATTCGGATTGCCGAACAGCGCGGGGCTGAGGTGTTGATTTTTCAGCTCAATACTCCCGGCGGCGGTGTGGAAGCGATGGGTGATATTGTCCAGATTATTCGCGCTAGCGAAGTCCCCGTTGTTGTCTATGTGGCTCCGCGCGGTGCAATTGCCGGCAGTGCTGGGACTGTGATCACGCTGGCGGGACACAAGGCCGCTATGGCCCCGGAGACAGCTATCGGCGCGGCCAGCCCGGTAGGATCACAGGGGGAAGATATCGGCGAGACCATGGAAGCAAAGGTTAAACAGATACTCAAAGCACAGGTGCGCTCACTGGCCGAGCAGCGCGGCCCTGAAGCGGTTGCGCTGGCTGAGAGCACTATCGAGTCCGCTAAGGCTGTTTCATCGCAGGAAGCGTTGGATGCGGGGTTGGTAGATTTTATTGCCACGGATGTGCATGATTTGCTCGGTATGTTGGATGGTTGTACTGTCGAGACATCTGGCGGCGAGCGCAGGCTGCATACTACCAATGTAGAGATTTCCAGAATTGATCTTTCGTTGATCGAGCAATTTTTGATGGTGTTGACTAATCCGAACATTGTCTTTATTTTGTTGACTCTAGGAGTGCAGGCGATTTTGATCGAGCTTTCGCACCCTGGGGGCTGGGTAGCCGGTTTTGTGGGGGTGGTATGTCTATCTTTGGCCGCGTATGGGCTGGGAGTGCTGCCGGTTAATTGGTTTGGGTTGATCTTTTTGGCAACTGCTTTTGTGCTATTTATTTTGGATATCAAAGCCCCCACGCATGGAGCGTTGACGGTGGCTGGCGTGACAGCGCTTATTGTTGGGGCCTTGGTGTTGTTCAACTCTCCATCGACGCCGCAGTTTCAGCGCGTTTCGGTGCCGTTGGTGGTGGTTAGCTCGTTTATTACTGGCGGTATGTTTGTTGTAGCTTTGGTCTTTGCGTTGCGCGCTCAAAAGACGCCGGTTCGCACGGGACGTGAGGCTATGATTGGGCTTGTTGGGATTGCTCAAGAGGAGATTCCCCCATTTGGGGCTGGGGCTGTCCGGGTCAAGGGGGAGAGATGGAGCGCAGAATCTGCTCAGGAAACAGCAATCCTCTCTGGTTCCCGCGTGGAAGTCCTGGATTTAAACGGTATCCGCCTCAGGGTTCAGGAAATCAATAAAGAAAGCAATTCTTAAAAAAATAATAGGAGATTTTATGGCTTATGAGCCAACCCGTGACAGGGTGAAACCTGATGAAATCGATACCACGCCGAAACGCCGCCCGCCCTGGATTCGGGTGGGCGCGCCCAAAGGGGAGAGGTATAAAGAGGTTCGGCGGTTGATGCGGGATGGGTCGCTGCACACGGTCTGCGAGGAGGCTATGTGCCCTAATTTGGCTGAGTGTTGGGGTGCGGGTACAGCCACGTTTTTGATGCTGGGGGATGTTTGCACGCGCTCTTGTGGTTTTTGCGATGTCAAGCATGGCCGGCCGGGGCCGTTGGATTGGGATGAGCCTGAGCGGATTGGGCGCGCTGTCAAGAAGATGAATTTGCGCCATGCTGTGATTACCAGTGTCAATCGTGATGATCGCCGAGATGGCGGTGCACCGATTTTTGCTATGGTTATTCGCAGTATCCGCGAGCTGCGTCCGGGCTGTTCTGTCGAGGTTTTGATCCCGGATTTCAAGGGCAGCGTCGAGGCTCTGCGCATAGTCATGGGAGCTCGTCCAGAGATTCTCAATCATAATGTGGAGACGGTTGCGCGCCTTTTTAAAGGGATTCAGCCTCAGGATAATTATGCTTGGGCCGAGGCAACTCTGCGCAATGCCAAGAAGCTCGATCCTGAGGTGTTGACTAAATCGGGCCTGATGGTGGGGTTGGGGGAGACGATGGATGAAGTCAAAGCTACGATGCGCGATTTGCGCAATTGGGGTGTGGACATTCTCACGATCGGTCAATATTTGCAGCCCAGCCGAAAGCATTTACCCATCGAGCGTTATTATCGGCCCGAAGAGTTTGACGCTCTCGAGGAGTATGGTTTGGAGATTGGTTTCAAGTGGGTCGAGAGCGCGCCTTTGGTGCGTTCGTCGTATCACGCTGCCAGGCAGGTGCGGGCTCTGAGTGTCGTCCATCGTAATTTGTACGGGAAGGGGTGTTAGGGCAATCGTATATGAAATAAGAATTATCACTTAAGCGATAGCGATGGTCTCCTGACCGAGCGGCGGGGTGCGGAAACTGTTTGAGCCCCGCATGGCGGTTGCTCGCTTTGCGTGCCTTTGGCGTGCATCCCACTTGGGAAAACCACCATGCTAATTGTGCGCAGCCCTACCGGGCTAAACGTACAGGCCGAGCTTTGCATGCCGTTGGCAAGGCCTTCGCAATATTAGCCCTGGCATTTCCCGAAGGGACGCAAAGCGATGCCTGGGCGAACGTTCGGACTAGGGGGGGCAAAGCAGGGCTAATTTTAATCGCTTGTAGGCTTAGAATTCATCAAATCCGGGCGGTGGGCCTATTTTGATCAAAATATCGTAATTTCCCTCTCCAGCAGTGCGCTTTAATGTGCGAATGATATGATTGATTTTACGTTCGTCGTCATTAGGCCCGGAAGCATAGAAGGGTTTACCATCTTTGCCAAACTCAATAGCGTTGCTGCGGGGGTGCATATCGGGGGGATCCAGCACCTTATTCACCATCAGCTTGGTGAAATCCTTGTGGGGTTCGAAGCCATATTTCTCGGCATATTCCTTAGCCCCATAGATAAAATCGTGAGCAAATTCAACAGAGACTTTTTGCGGATCATCGCTGCACATTTGGGGCAATTTTCTCTTGAATAAATTGGGGGAAGCATCAACTTTAGCATAAGCATTTTTAATGCCCAGACACCAACTATCTATCAAACAGACGCCGATAACCACGCGATTGTTGGGTTGTTCGCGCGCTACCACCACGGGGGCAATGCCGCTTGTTTTCCATTGTGCGTAAATCCAGCAGCCCAGGATAGGGTACTCGCGGGCGTGCTTAAGATAGTAGCGCGGCCCGCGCATTTTCAATGGACGAACCTGGGAAATAGGTATTTGATAATTCCGCTTCTTTTTCTTTCGTTTACGAGCCATTTTTGATTTCCTTTTCTAAAGTTTGAAATACTGCCCGAAATTCGGTTTCCAACCTCGCGGGTGAAATTCACCGGTAGCTATGTTTTGTCGATAATCACCAACGTAATCCCCGCGAGCGATTTTTTCCAACGCGGCGATCAGCACGTCCACTTCGCTAATGGTGTTGTACAAACCGAATGAAATCCGCACCAAGCCGGGAATATCACTACGATCATCAGCCCGGACACGCTCGCGCGCAATCTCAGCTTCGTGAGGGGTTAGATCGAGCAAATCTAATATGTATGGATGTGCACAGAAGCAGCCATTGCGCACCCCTATGCCAAATTCATATCCCAAAATGGCAGCCACCAAAAAATGATGTTTGCCCTTCATGTTAATAGGCACAACGCCCAGACGTTCACTCGCCCGCGCGGAATCGGAATCCCCATAAATATCTATGTCAGGCATTTCTAGCAGGCGTTGTAGAATATGGTTGGTCAGTTCAGCTTCGTGTCGAGCAATTGCATCCATGCCGAAATCTTCAAGTTGGCGAATGGCTGCCGCCAAAGCCACCGCACCGACTACATTGGGGCTGCCAGCTTCGTCCCGTTCGGGTACATCTGCCCAGGTGACATCATCTGTTGTAACAAGTTTGACGGTTCCGCCACCAACAAGGTTGGGCCTGCCGCACTCGAAAGTATCCTGCCGCCCAATCAGCGCTCCGGTGCCGAAGGGGGCGTACATTTTGTGAGCCGAGATACTAACATAATCGAGGTGGGATGGGTCGCTCAGGGGGCGCATGTCTATCTTGCGGTGAGGTGCAAATTGAGCGCAATCTACTGCAATTTGTGCACCCGCTGCGTGGGTTTTCTGGGCTAATTTATGGACGGGGTTGATGAACCCGGTCACATTACTGGCTCCTGTGATAGCAACCAAAGCGACGCGATTAGCATATTGTTCGAGTTTGGTATCGAAGTCGGCCTCATCGAGCTGCCCATTGGGGGTTACGGCGACATGGATGGTTTCGGTCGCCGCCCGCCAGGGTAAGTCGTTGGAGTGATGCTCCATGCTGCTGGTCAGCACAATGTCCCGTTGGTTTGTAAAAGGGAATCTCTGTGCCAGTTTGTTGATCGCCTCGGTGGCGTTTTTACCGAAAATACAAGTGTGTTCTTGGGTATCGGCGCCGACAAAATCGAGCACAATCTCCCGTGCTTGTTCGTAGACACGGGTCGAAAGTTGACTTTTGAAGCCCGTGCCGCGATGTACGCTGCTGTAATACACTAAAAAGTCGTTGACCGCTTTCTGCACTGATTGGAGAGATGGGGTAGAAGCAGCGTTGTCGAAATTGATATATCGACGTTTGCCTCCATCGAGCAGAGGAATCTCAGCGTCAAACCCAACGTAGTATTGACAGTAATTTTTGTGCGGGGGATGGTTGCTCATAGTTCGCCTTTTTTAGATTTGTAGTCGCCGCATGAATTCACATCGTTCTATTGCCTGAATTTTAACCCAAAGTGCCGAAATAACGAAGGGAATTGGATGGCGAGAAGTTTAGTCAAACGAATGAATTCGCTGCTAACCGACGCGCTGTGCGTGCCGCTGGCAAGGTCGGTTTCGCAAAGCAGGATCGATTTCAATCGATTGCTGCTCGGTCGGGCAGCCCAGGGCTGTGCTTCGCGAAGACCTTCGCTATCGTCGGGCCCGCTCCAAA
Organism: Chloroflexota bacterium; assembly: GCA_034717875.1. Taxonomy (GTDB): domain Bacteria; phylum Chloroflexota; class Anaerolineae; order Anaerolineales; family UBA11858; genus JAYELX01. The sequence goes on from JAYELX010000166.1 coordinate 10,547, forward strand.
ATTGATAACATTGTCATTTGCACCGATCTGTACTAGACTCTATCCAATCTTATTTTAGACACCCAAAGGAAAATAAATGGAATGGATCACTGACCCTCAAGCATGGATTGCACTCTTAACCCTCACCGCCCTGGAAGTCGTCCTGGGCATCGACAACATTATCTTCATTTCGATACTGGCCGGAAAATTACCGCAAGAAGAGCAAGACCGCGGCCGTAAAGTCGGTTTAATCATGGCCATGGTCATGCGCATATTGCTGCTGCTTTCGATAGCCTGGCTCACCCGCCTGACCAACCCGATCTTCCACATTGGCGCACATGGCGTTTCTGGACGCGATATCATTCTGCTCATCGGCGGTTTGTTCTTGCTGGCCAAAAGCACGGTCGAAATTCACGAAAAGTTGGAAGGCGAAGAAGGTGGGGCCTCGGCAAAAGTCAAAGCATCTTTCAGTGCTGTGGTTGCTCAAATCATGCTGCTCGACATTATCTTCTCGTTGGATTCAGTCATCACGGCGGTGGGTATGGCCGAGCAATTGGCCGTGATGGTAACGGCGATCATAATAGCTGTTGGCATTATGCTATACGCGTCTGGTCCCATCAGCGATTACGTCAACGACCGCCCCACGCTTAAAATTCTAGCCCTGAGTTTCTTGATGCTCATTGGCGTCTCACTGATGGCCGATGGGCTGCATTTTCACATCCCCAAAGGCTATACCTATTTCGCCATGGGCTTCTCTTTCTTAGTCGAAATGCTCAACCAGCGCATGAGGCATAGACTGCGAGAACCAGTTAAGTTGCGTCAGGCTTACATGGAGGAAGACAAAGAAAGCGCATGACCAAAAACATCTTGAGGAAAACCATTATCATAATGGTCAACCTCGCGGCAGTGGTACTGGTTGCTGTGGCGGCTCTTTTGGGGTGGAATCGCCTTCAATCAGCGGGATCAGCTTCCAACCGCGCCAAAATCACTCCGACCAACATTCCCCTAACCCCAACGGGGGAGAGTCACACGCAGGTGGAAGTTGATCTATCACCCCTGATTCAGAATCCACCCCCAATGACAACCGGCATCACCCGCATCGCCAGCATGGATACGGAAATCCCCAACAGACCGCGCGTTGATGTGACATCTTACACCGTCGAACAGGGCGACAGTGTCTTTAGCATCGCAGATAAATTCAGCCTCAAACCAGAGACAATTCTGTGGGGCAATTTCGAGACATTGGAAGATGACCCTCACATGATCAAGATCGACCAAGAACTCAATATCTTGCCGGTCAACGGTACCTATTATCAATGGGGCGAAGATGATAATCTCAATGCTGTAGCATCATCTTTCAACGTCGAGTCAGGCGTAATTTTGAAGTATCCGGGCAACCGTTTTGACTTGACCGAAATTATGGTTGAAAATATCAGCATTGAACCCGATACCTGGTTGATTGTCCCCGGCGGTTCGCGCCCGCTCAAAGATTGGGGCCCACCGGCCATCACCCGAAACAACCCTGCCTCAGCTGCCTATTACGGAGCGGGCCACTGTGGCTCGATATATGAAGGCGCTGTTGGAACTGGAACTTTCGTATGGCCCACGACCAGCCGCCAGATTTCGGGATATACCTACAACCCGCCCGTACACCCGGCCATCGATATAGGCGGATCCATAGGGAATGCCATCTATGCCGTTGACAATGGTGTGATTGTGTACGCTGGTTGGAGCGATTATGGCTATGGTAATTTGATAGTGGTCGACCACGGTACCGGCTGGCAATCGGCTTATGCCCACCTCAGCTCTGTTGGTGTCAGTTGCGGGCAAAGTGTTTACCAGGGCACAATGATCGGCGCCCTGGGCAGCACAGGCCGTTCCACCGGCGCACACCTGCACTTCGAGTTGGTTTACAATGGGGCTAAGGTCAATCCATTTAACTTTTTGCAATAATTGTAGGGCGGTTTTCCCGCTTTGCGTCCCCGCAGGGGGAAACCGCTGTACCCTCGGCAGAAAGTAGCGGTTTTCTATTACCGCCGCATCCTCAAGCACGCAAAGCGAGCGTGCTTCGCGAAGACCTTCACCATCTGCAAAAGTGGATGTGTGATAGCGATGGTCTCCAACCGAGCGATGTGGGCATCAATAGGCGTTCGGTCGGGAGACCTTCACTATCTGCAAAAGGAAACCTTCACTATCTGCAAAAGTGGATAGCTTGGCTGTTCGGCGATCAACCTGAGGAGTGTGAACGATTACTCCCGTTTTATCGAGATGATACGCACATCTTTATGCAATGGCACAAAGACACCATCGAAGTTAATACTCGCGGCAAAGGATTATATCCTTTCACCGCATCCATCAACGAACGCATTCGCTCTTGGGGCATCGATGAGGGAATGTGTTTCCTGTATGTTCAGCATACCAGCGCGTCCATGCTGATCAGCGAAAACTATGACCCTACCGCCCGCATGGATCTGGAAACTTTCATGGACCGTTTGGCTCCAGAGAATCAATCCTGGCATCGTCACACCCTGGAGGGCAGTGATGATTCGCCCTCACACCTACGCTCAATGCTCACCGACACCAGCCTGAGCATCCCCATAGACGATGGTCAACTCAACATGGGAACCTGGCAGGGGGTATATCTTTTCGAGCATCGGGTGCGAGGACATCGGCGACGGGTGCTGCTGCGATGTTTGGGGTGAGGATAATATGAAACAATATCATCTTTGGCTTATTTTGGCGATACTCATCCTCACCGCCTGTGCTCCTGCCGAACCACTAACTTTAGTCCCATTACCAACCGTCACGCCCACAAATGAAATCGACGCCAGAGTCGCGGAATGGATCACGGTCTATTTCACTGATCCTGAGGGGCCTGGGGCCAAAAAATACCGCGGCGGCCCCGATAAGGCTTTGGCCGCGGCCATCGACGAGGCCCGCTTCAGCGTTGAGGCTGCTTTTTACCAACTCGATTTGTGGAGCATGCGCAACGCCCTCATCGCCGCGCATAATCGCGGCGTAAGCGTGCGGCTTGTGACCGAAAGCGATAACTTTGATACCGCCGAAGTCACAGAACTGATCGCCGCGGGTATCACCGTGATCAGCGACAATCGCGGAAGTTTGATGCACAACAAATTCGTAGTCATCGACAGCCACGAGGTTTGGACAGGCTCGATGAATTTAACTACCAACGGGGCTTATAAAAACGATAATAATCTCATTCGAATACGCTCGTCCCGCCTGGCAGAAAATTATTTGGTTGAATTCGAGGAGATGTTTACCAATGAGCTTTTCGGGGATTATATTGTTACAAACACGCCCTATTCAACAATGTCGGTAGAAAATGTTCCCATCGAGACATATTTTTCCCCCGACGATGGCACCGCCGCACATATCGTTGAGCTTATTCGAGAGGCCGAGGAGAGTATTTGCTTCTTGGCTTTTTCTTTCACATCCGACGAGATCGCCTCAGCCCTGATCGAGCAGGCGCAGCAGGGGGTTACGATAACGGGCGTATTCGAAGAAAGCCAGTACAAATCCAACCAAGGCACCGAGTTCGATCATCTGCTGGATGCCGGGCTGGATGTGCGCTTGGACGATAATCCCAACAATATGCACCATAAACTCATTATCATTGACAGCGAAGTAGTCGTCACTGGTTCATATAACTTCAGCCGCAGCGCAGAGGAATCTAACGATGAGAACACGCTGGTGATTCATAATACCAGCGTCGCTGGGCAGTATCTTGAGGAATTCGAACGAGTTTTTGCAATGGCGCAGCCTTGATTTTTAGCCTCTATTTGCGGCGCAGGGTGATATACTGACAACGGGCATAACCTTTCATTTCAATAGAACGCGGATTGCGCTGATTAGGCGGATTTCCGCGCGTCTTTGAGTCCCCCCGTCTTTGGGTTAAAAGTGGCGAACTCTTGTTCACCACTACGAACAAAAAAGTAACCGCGTTGCTTGGAGCAACGCGGTTACTTGTCGCAGAGGGGGTGCACTTTTCCAAGTGTTTTTCGGGGGGCAGCCCGTTGGAAAAAGTGGCCCCCAAACGCAAAAAGAAGAGCGATAAATATCCCTTTGATTTGCGTGCATTTGCATCCCGCAGCGTCGAGATTTCGAAATCTCGACGCTGCGTTACCAGCCAAACCGTGAATTACTGCATCTAAAGAAGATGGTAGAGCATAAAACAAGCCGGGTTTTAAAAAAACACACGCTGACAACGTGGGAATAGTCATGTTGCCAGCGTGTTGTTCTACGAGGTGAATTGCGGTGAGAGTGCTAGCCCTTCAATAATGCCCATCCCAAAGCCAGGATTCAACAACCGATGCTTGAATGGAACTACGTTCACCCGCTTATTCATCAGGGTACGATAGATGCCAGCCGCACTAAGATCCCCAGCCAAGCAAAATCCAATTATGCGGTCGTCTTGCAGGTACAACTTCCGTAGAGTACCCTCTCGCTGTATCCGCAGTTCTTCACCTTCCATCTTGCCAACTGCTATAAGAGGCATTCCCAGATGTTTGAGGCTGTTCATATTATCTGCACCCTCGTAAGTGACGTTTTTTCCCATCAGGTTATAGGCCACGATTTTGGCTTGCTCAACAGCGTTGGGAAAGATAGCGTGGACGTATCGCTCATCTGTGAATCGATCGAATGTCTCAGCAACATCGCCAGCTGCGTAGACATTGGAGAGATTAGTGCGCAGTTTCTCGTCCACCAACACCCCCCAGTTCGTTTCCACGCCGGAGGCTTCCAAGAACCCGATGTTGGGCTTTATACCGGTAGCTGCCACTAGCAAATCGGACGATAACGCATCGCCTGAACGTACCTCGACTGCATCGGCGCGCGGTTCGCCCACAAAGGCCACCGCATCGGCGTCATCACCGCGTAGCACCTGGATGCCGCGCTCCTTGAGCGTTTCCAATACCAGATCCGACGTTTCGGGATCAAGCATTCTACGCATCACCCGAGACCGCACCATCTGGGTCACGTCCAGCCCCATATTACGCAGGAGTAAAGCGATCTCCACGCCAATGAAGCCAGCACCAACGATGAGCGCAGTCTGCGCTTGTTTCTTGCGAATGCGCCCTAGTAGCTCCTCGGCGCCAGTGAGCGATTTGAAGTTGTAGACACCGGCCTTATCCGCACCTTCAATAGGCGTGTAGAGGCTACCACCCGTAGCGATCACCAATTCGTCATAGGAGAGCGTCTCGCCATCTGAAAGTCGGGCGGTCTTCTGTTCAGGCAACAGCGACACGACACGAGTATCTTGTCGATAATCCAAGCCAAGTCGCTCTGGGAAATCTTTGCCCTTCCAAAAGTGTATTTCTCGACCAGTCTGGAAGTATTCGAGCATTGCCGGGGGTGAGTATGGCGGATAAGGCTCGCTGGAGAGCATGACGATTGAGGACTGGTCATTATGTTGGCGCAGAGTCTCGGCAACCGTAACGCCCGCTGGACCTGCGCCGATGATTAGGAGTTTCATTGATTTCTCCTCGTGGGGTTATTAGGAAAACAAGCAAGCCTGTCTCCCTAATAACCCATTTTCTTATATCCCTAACCCTTCTCGTTTCTCGTCAATGCGCTTAAGCATGAGAGCCGCGGCTTTCTCCGGATCTGGTTCGACGGCGAAAGTGGCACCGATTACGTCCTCGGCCCCTACGGTCAGCAATTCTGTGACGTTAGGGCTGCCCAGTATCTGTGGAACAGTACCCAGAACGGTATAGATGCCAGAAGATACGACGTAAGTTGCGATGGAGACAGCCTTTTCGCTCATCCACTCCGGGGCCGCGCCCACTACCGGCAGGTCGCTTATGTCGACGTCCAAAGCGTTGGCGACGGCGGCGGCGGCCACCAGGATACGGCTGTTATCTACGCAAGAGCCCATATGCAGCACCGGTGGGATACCCAAAGCTTTGCAGATGCCCTTAAGCCCCTCCCCGGCCTGTTCCGCTGATTCTGGCATCAGCAATCCGGCCTTGGCAGCAGCGATGGCATTACATCCACCATTTAGAACCAAAACATCATTCTTGATCAGCTCTTTCAGCAACGTGATATGGCCATAATCGTGGCGCACCTTTGGATTGTTGCAGCCTACTACACCTGCAATACCACGGATAGCACCGCTCTTGATCGCATCAATTAATGGATCCAGGGTGCCTCCCAATGCCTCGACGATGGCTTCTACGCTAAAACCAGCGAGAGCTTCGGTTTTCTCATCCGGGATATCAACCCTGTCACGATCGCGATTTGGGTAGTTCTCTACTGCTCTCTGAATGATTTGTTTAGCAATGTCGAAGGCATTCTCTTCGTCAAACTCAATATGAGTCGCGCCGGGGAATTTAGCCTTAGGAGAGGTAGAGATTATCTCAGTGTGGTAACAAGTTGCTAGTTCTGGTAGTGAGGGCATAATGCACTGCACATCCACTATCACGGCTTCGACAGATCCGGTGATAACGGCTAATTCTTGCTGTAGGAAGTTGCCCGCGATGGGAATGCCCTGCCTCATCAAAAGCTCATTGCCAGTGCAGCACATTCCGACAACGTTGATACCCTCAGCGCCTTTATCCTTCGCAAGTTGGATCAATTCTGGAGACTGTGACGCCGCCACAATCATCTCCGAAAGTGTTGGTTCGTGGCCATGAGCAACGATGTTGACTTTATTCTCGCTGAGCACACCCAGATTTGACATTGTCTTGATCGGCTTAGGTGTGCCAAAGAGTACGTCGGACAACTCAGTTGCAATCATTGAGCCGCCCCACCCATCACTGATGGAAGTTCTTAAACCGTGTAAGATGAGGTTGGTGTAATCGTGGTCGACTCCTATGTGGGTGCGGTGCATGCACTCCACGATTTCCCGGTCGATGCCGCGTGGGTCAACGCCCAGTTTCTTCCAAAGATCCACGCGCTTTTCGGGAGCACGGCGTGTGAATTGAATAGGCCCCGTTTGGTTCCCGAACTCAGCATGGATGGCATGGGCAAGATCCAGCGCAATCTCTTCCTTGCTATGCCCTTTAGTCTCAATGCTGTACTCATTGGCGAGAGCCATCAATTTGTTCTCGTCTTTGATTTCATAACCGCCACTTTTACCCTCAGCGGTGAGCAGGAACGTATGAGCAATATCCCGCCCGTGATCGGAATGGGCCGAGGCCCCGGCAGCAGTTGCTCTCAACAATCCGCGTGCTACCATTGTGTCCGCTGTAGCTCCACAGACTCCCTTTTGGGGGCCGGTTTCGTCGAAGGGGTCAATACGACATGGCCCCATATTACAGTGGCGGCAGCAGAGGCCAAGTTCGCCATAGCCACATTGAGGTTGTTGAGCCTCAAGACGATCCCAAACGGTCTCAATATTCTGTTCTTCAGCGATACGTAACATGTACTGAGTTGCCGGATCAATAGAACGTTCAACTGATAGATCTTTTTTGTTAGCCATTATATTCTTTCTCCTTGTTACCAACCTGACTAACGGCTTTCCCCATGCTCCGCCAGGCTTCGACGTGAGCGGGAATCCGAGCCGTTTCTGTCTTGATCTCTCCAACGGCGACCGATACAGTTTGAGCTAATTCCGTACGGGCCGTCTTTGTTAATTCGTTGATGTCGCCAAATACTAAAGCACCAGTCTTGCATGATTCCACACAGGCCGGTATTTCACCGAGACTTTGACGCTCAATACATTGATCGCACTTAATTGCTGCCAGTTTATTAGGCGACGGGTAGAACGTGATGACATCAAAAGGACAGACCATCGCGCACATCGCGCAGGCGATGCATTTATCGCTGTCCACGACAACGGCGTCCGTGTCATCGTCTCGACTGATGGCCCCAGTAGGACAGACTGTCATACAGGGTGCGGGGTCACAATGACGGCACTTGTTTGGGAACGATGTATCCAGATATAAGCCAGGAGCAACGAGAATGCGAGGTCGTGGCTTACATTCTTCGAAAATTGCTTGATAGAGAATCTTACTCTGCGAGTGCTCTACCGCACAAGCAATCTGGCATTGTTTACAACCGATACATCGTTCTGGGTTGACAAAAACTGTTTTCATATGAACTACCTCCTTATCCTTGGGCTTTAGACAAATTTATGCCTATAGAATCCCCCTGACGAGAAAAATTGCTACTGAATCTCACGAATACGGCTTTTAGTAAATTCAATTGTCTAATTAGAGTTCGAGTTTGCGTTCTTCCTCCAGACTCCCATTTATTGCAGTAAAGAGTCCAACATGATAGTCAATTACATATTTTAGCACCTCCTTCCTCAACACTGTCTAAAGATATCCTCCTCGCACGCTAAATACCCCTGTAGTTTATTATTATAGAAACACTAACTACACATCACTTTGGTAAAACAAAGATGAATATGGATAACACCAGCAATTCCCGATGTGAGATGAACTGGCAGGGAAAAAAATAAAGAAGAATAGGGATTCACCATTGCGGAGTGAATCAGGTCAAGTTTACGAGCGAAAAAAGCACGATTGGCGAGCTCTAAGCGTGTTGAAAAACGCTCCTTTCGATGAAAAGGACGAGAGCGGTAAAGATACGGAGAAAAATCCTGAGCATTACAAACCATCCAATATCTTGAAACCAGTGTTTTTCTACAAGGGCAGGAATCAGAGACTAGGTGATTTTGGAACGGCGTTAAAAGTGGATGCCCAAAGGTAAGTATAGCACAAGAGTTTTAAGGCTGGGGCGTTCCAATGTTCCTCTCTCCCCAAGCCAATCCTGAGAATCAGGGCAATCCCGTCGGGCGGGATTTTTGTTTTTCTACTGCAACATGTGGGGGGGGAAGCTCCTCACTGACTTCATCTTACCTCTATGTGTTGCCATAGTCAAGCCTTCGCGTTCACTCATCTAAAATGTTACCGAACAGGTATCATTCCCTCAAAAGAAAATGTTACCGAGGGAACGATGTCAATTACAGAAGAAATGAGCATAGATGAACGTCGCAAATACTTGCATAAGATGAGGGTTCGTTATTGAGAGGGTAAGGGAGAGGGGATAAAGCCTCTCCCTCCCCGTTGTCGCAATGGGGTTAATTCCCCATATTTACCAGCGTGCGGCTTTCCCGCACTGGGCGACCCCCGCTGAATTGCCCGGTACTCAAAG
>JAYELX010000167.1:0-3899 GCA_034717875.1 Chloroflexota bacterium
TCCGCGTTTCAGTCAGTAATATTTTAGAGGCTGAAGGCTACGATGTGCTAACTGCGGAGAATGGGACTGAGGCATTGAATATCCTTGAAGAGAAAGAAGTCGATTTGATCTTGTTGGATATTCGTATGCTGGGCATGGATGGTGTCGAAGTAATGCGGAAAGCGGAGAAAAATTCTCCAGACACGAGGGTTATTCTGTTGACGGGACATGGGTCAATGGAATCGACCATAGCAGCATTGCGTCATAAAGCCCATGCCTATTTGCTGAAACCGATTTCTTCCCAAGGATTACTCAGTAATGTTGCCAGTGCTTTTGCTCTTATAAATGAGGAGAAACAGAAGCGTATTTTGTTGAGGCAATTAGAGAGTTCTTTGCAACAATTGAAAGATGTGGAGGGTGCTTCAGAATTAGCCAAATCTCAAGCTCGGATAATACCACTACCGGATGGTGTGCAAGCAGATCTGGCCCGCCGTGAGCTTTGGCGAGGAAATGATAAGGTTAGCTTGACCCCATCTGAAGGCAAATTGATGGAAGCGTTTATAGAGAATTGGGGCCGGGTGATGACTCATACTGAATTAGTAACCCTGGTTCAGGGATATGAAGTAGATAAAGATGAAGCTCCCGAAGTTTTGCGCCCGCTGATCAGCCGTTTACGTCGAAAGCTTTCTAAGTTTCCAGATGGGGATAAATGGATTGTGAGTATTCGCGGAACGGGATACGTCTTTGATGCTTGAGTGCGTGCTTGCATAGATAAAATGGCGAAATAATGAAAATGGCGAACACCCCCTGGGGGTAGGGCAGGTTCTGAGGTGTTCGCCATACAGGGGTGCCTCCCCCTAAAACCTATCGGGGGACTGCCATGCGCTCCTGTTGCGTTTCTCGCAGCTTATGCATGAATAGTAGAATGCGCAAACAGAGAGATGTGCGTTAACTAGCGCACCCACGCGCGCCACGCGCGCACGTGCGAAACGAACTATTGGGAAATTCCAAATAGTTGCCAAATCAGCGCACCCACGCGCGCCACGCGCGAAACTAGCGCCAATGTGCAAAATACTGTGTTTTGGTGTGCTTTTTGGCGTAAATTGCCCAGGATGCCCCAGGGCTTGCAGAGACGCCCCAGGAACGGCGAACCCCCGCCGGTTATACAAAGCCCTATCACCCCGGCGATATGTTGCGCTGTGGCAATCCTAGCGATTAGAGCTTTATTAGCTAGTTGCGCTTTTTGAGAAAATCGCGCGGATTATACTTTTCATGTTACGATAGCTATATGAAAACGATAGCGATAGGAAACCAAAAAGGCGGGACCGGAAAAACGGCTACAACCTATGCGCTTGGCGATGCCCTGGCTAGAATACACGGGCGCCGGGTGCTATTGGTTGACGTAGATCCGCAATCATCCCTAACAAAAAGCTGCAAAGTTGACGTTAGCATGCGGGCAACCCTAGCCGATGTCTTGGGCGGCGCTAGCCCAGGGGATGCTAGATTAGGGCAATCGCTGCATGATTTGGGCGGCGGGCTTATGCTAGCGCCCTCAAGTATTCAAATGTCAAAAACAGAACTGGGGTTATTTTCTAGAATGGGAAGGGAGAGCGTACTAACCAAGGCGCTAAAGCAAGCGCATGACTCCCTTGACGTTGTTTTGATTGATTGCCCCCCTTCACTATCCTTTTTGACAGTTAACGCCCTGGCTGCTGCGGATTTTGTAATAATCCCGACTCAACCCCAGGTTGTCGATATTGCGGGCTTGTCGCTGTTTACCGACACGGTGGATCAGGTGAAACAAGAGATCAACCCGGATCTGACCATCTTGGGGACGCTGCTGACATTCTACGATACTCGATTGAAACATCACGCCTCTATTATTGACCGCCTAGACGATATGGGGCTAAACGTTTTCGAAACAAAGATCGGGCGGAGTATCCGAGTCGCTGAAGCTGCTGAAGCTGGCCAGAGCGTTATAAGCTATGCCCCGGATAACAAGCGCGCCCTGGAATATAAGCAATTCGCTGAGGAGATTTTACAATGGCTAAAGTAGACAAAACAGACTATCTAGCAAAAACGGAAAAAGAAAACCCGGTCAAGGCGCGCGGCGTGGGCCTGCGTGAGTCGGAGTGGAAGGAAATCGAGCAGATAGCCGGAGAATTGAACACAACGCCCCACGGTTTAGCCGTTTATGCTATCCGGGATTTTGTCAAAAAGTACAAAGCGGGGGACATTGAAACCCAAAAGACCCAAACCCTACCTGGCCTATAGCTGCTAATAAGGCTGTTTATCACTTATAAAAACGACCCGCCAATGATGTTTTTTTGGCGGGTTCTTCTATTATAGCTATAATAGCTATTTAGGCATTATTTGCTTGACACGCTTTCAAAGCGGTGTTATGCTAACAGTTACGCAACATGAAAACGCCCTAACCAATGCGCAAACACTGATTAGGGCTACCTATCAAACCAGGGTTAGCTGGTTGCAGGCTAGAAAATGATTATAGCTTTCAACCCTTCGAAGCGCAACAAAACAACCCGCAAGCCCTGGCATTTGTAGCCGGGGCTTTTGTGATTCCCCGTGTATCGGGAGGAGCTATTGAAAATATTTCGAATTGTCAAAATGGTAGTGTAAAATTTTAGTGGGCGTGAGGGTGGCCATCGATGCCACCCCACCCCGAAGGAATGTAAAAATGGAAAAACGAGTAGAATTTGCAGACATTGTAGAAAAAATCCCCGTTGTCCTGATGCTGCTATTTACAGGCATTGCAACGTGGGACATAGTCAAGGCTGTAAGCCCTCCCCTATTTTGGGAATGGCTGCGCCCCGCCGTCGCTGTAATTTTGTTTGACGGTGGTTTTATTTATTGGGAATGGAGATCAAACGACCGCGCCAACACCACGGGGCAGCTATGGACGGCTCGAATGATGCAAGCGGCTGCAATGATTTTTATCGCCCTGGCAGGCGTCGGGGATGCGTTGCACAGACAGGATTTTGTGCAGGGCGTGGGAATCTCCCAGGATTTTGCCGGCTTTCTAGTTGCGGCCCCAACCATCATAACGTTTGTTTTTTTGATTGGCCATACGGTTTATGTTTGGATGGACCCGGTAACGCAAGCCAAACTAACCCGGCGGGCGGCCAACGAGCAGATCGAACAGGCTACCCTAGCGAAGCAACGACAAGCAGCGGAGCGGCTGGCGCCAATGGCTGGCCAGGCGTTGGCAAAATCCCGACTCGAAGCCGACATCCGGAAGAATACTGGGCGGGATATTAGAGACCTAATCCCCGACTGGATGGAGCGCGGATTCGATAACCGCAACCCCCAGGCGATGCCGGTCCCCGACGCTGAAGGCGGAAACCATCGCCCAAAAGTAAAAGAAAATATAAACTAGTTTGCGCTTATTGTGGGGGGCGTTTTGAAGCGGAGCGGTGGGCGGCCAGATATTGCGGCCCCGACTGCAAAACCCAGACGAAAGCGGATCGGCGAAAGCGTAACGCTGGCCAGAATTGCCCCCCTCATAGGATCGTAACGGAAGGAAATATAAAAATGAATGACAAAAAGAGCAACAAACCCAGGGTGGGGGATGGTCAAACCGTCTTGAAAGTGTGTGCTATTTGCGGTACTGAGTACCCGACAAGGAGTCTTCGAAGCCGATATTGCAGTGCGGCCTGCAGGCAGAAAGCGTACAGGGAACGCAAAAAGCGAAAAGCGGAATAGGCTATACTTAACTAGATAATCTTAGAAAATGGAGATCAGATGATTAAACATGAATTGCTAGAATTATTAGACGAAACGGCCCAGGATATAGCCCAGGTATTGCCGGAGTCCGGCGAGTGGGCGGGGTGGGTGAAATATCTTCTTGAGGGGCTAGACGAACAAGCCAATGACCCCCAGGAATTTGAGAACATGTTAGACGA
>JAYELX010000168.1:0-3898 GCA_034717875.1 Chloroflexota bacterium
GCTATAATTTCGCCAAATCGGTTAATCTTTCTTGGTGCCGTTCCCCCGATGGCATCGCAGAACTGGTTTTCCCTTGCTGGCCGACCCCTGGCAGAGGCAATGCTGCCTACCCGCTGGCAACACCGAATGCACCAGATCCAGTGCAACCACCGCAGCCACCAGCACAACCACCAGCGCCGAAACAACAGCCGCCGATTTTATCGCCGGGGTGGGAGCTGCCCAATGGGGTAATCGGCTATTTATAAGGCCGAATGTAGGGTGCGGTTTCCATCCATCAACCCCAACCCGTCTCACCTTCACCCCTAACCCGTCTCACCCTCACCCCCAACCCCTCTCCCAAAGGGAGAGGGGAGTCAGTGCTTCCAGACGAACCATCTCCACACAGAGCAATTGCGTTTATAAAGCTGCCCCCCACTTTTTGAAATAATACATAAATAGAACTACAAAGCTGCCGTCCTTCGTTTATAATTGGACATGCAGCTTTTCCGCGCAACATTTCTCGAATTGGATGGAGGTAACTTATGAATCTAAAAAATCAAGTTTCTATCATCACCGGCGGTGCTAACGGAATTGGCCGCGCTACAGCCCAACGTTTCAGCGAAGATTGCGCTAAAGTCGCTATCTGGGACTTGGCTGATGAACCCGGTCAAGCGCTGGTGGAGGAAATCAACTCTAGCGGCAGCGAAGCCATTTATCAGCACGTCGACGTCACCAACCCCGACAGGGTAGCCGCCGCTGTCGCAGAAGTCGTGGAAACCTGGGGGCAGATTGATATCTTAATTAACAATGCTGGTATTCTCCGCGACGGGCAATTGGTCAAATTCAAACAGGGTCAAGTCAAGAAGCAAATGACAGACGAGATGTTCGACAGTGTCATCAACGTTAATCTGAAGGGTGTCTTTGTTTGCACCCGCGCTGTCGTCCCGGTAATGATGCAGCAAAAAAGCGGCGTGATTCTCAACGCCTCATCCGTGGTGGGTCTGGACGGCAACTTTGGGCAAACCAATTACGTGGCCACGAAAGCGGGCGTGATTGGCATGACCAAGGTTTGGGCGCGCGAATTTGGTCGCTACGGTATCCGCGTCAACGCGATTGCGCCCGGGTTTATCGCTACCGATATGGTTTTATCCATGCCGGAAAGGATTTTGGAGAACATGAGGAAACACACCCCGTTGGGACGCCTGGGGCAGCCTGGGGATATTGCCAACGCCTACGCATTCCTGGCCTCGGACGAAGCCAGTTTCATCACCGGTGCGGTCCTGCGCGCCGATGGCGGCATCGTCGTGGGTACGTAAAAACGGGAGCTAATCCGTAATCTATACTTATCAGAAACCAGCCGAAGAATAATTTGGTCGATACTCCCCTTAAATCCCCCCGCCATCCATCGAATAAATTCGAGGCTGGTGTGCGAAATCCACCTACGTGGATTAAGCAAATCTATTATGATGTTTTGAACAGCATTTGCAAACCTCAATACTAAAATCGCGATAGGGCGATAATAGCGTAATTGCTCAAAATGTTAGTGGTATTATTTAGCTCGCTTGAGCGAGCTTCGTAAATATAGCACGGTGCGTTTCGCGTAGCATCCTGCCAAGGGAACGCCCGTGCGGGAGTGATTACCACGCATCGTGTTGATTTTATGAGCCGATTGTTGATTCTCACGTACCCTCACGGCGGTTGCTTTGCATCCCCATTGGGAAAACCGACCGTGCTAATATAACAAAGTCCATTCGGGTTAAATGACACGGCCTTTCCAGAAAGCATCATAAACAACATTAACTGTCACATTTCTGCAAAACAAGGAGCAGTAATGATTACAAATACACATCCTATTGAACGTCTCATCGACGCAAAGGTTCAGACCCCCTTCATTGAACAAGCATTAGAAAAAATAATCCAGGACCAAATTGCCCAAGAGGAAATCGAACTCCAACGACTGCAACCCCGCCTCGCAAAATACGAAGATGTTTACAATATGCCATCAAGCAAGTTTTTCGCTCTCTATCAAAATGGCGAGATGGGGGATGAGATGGATTATTTTGAGTGGAATGTGATATATAAAATGTATTTAGAAAGCAACAAGCGCAAAAAATCACTCAATCAGGAATCCGACTATAACTGAGCACATACAAAAAAAGCCAAACATGACAATCTACGGCGGCATCGAAGCTGGCGGCACCAAGTTCGTTTGCGCGTTGGGGGACGAGGGCGGCAAAATCAATCAGATCACCAAATTCCCCACCACCAGGCCGGAGGAAACCATCGAGCGGGCTGTCGCTTTCTTCCAGCAACAACCCGCCCCCGTCACTGCGCTGGGGATTGGCTGCTTTGGCCCGGTTGACCCCGATCCCACTTCGGTCACTTTTGGCCACATCACCAACACGCCCAAACCCGGCTGGCAAAATGTGAACATTGTTGGCCAAATCCGTTCCGCGCTCGAAGTTCCCATTGGCTTCGACACCGATGTCAACGCGGCCGCGCTGGGCGAGTACCGCTGGGGCGCGGCCCAAGGGCTGAGGACTTTCATCTATTTGACGATTGGAACCGGAATTGGGGGAGGCGCAATGGTGGAAGGGAATCTGCTGCACGGAATCATGCACCCGGAAATGGGGCATGTCCAACTGCCGCGATTGAAAGAGGATCACTTTGATGGAACTTGTCCCTTTCACCGAAACTGCCTGGAGGGATTTGCTGCCGGTCCCGCCATCGAAGAGCGTTGGGGAACTCGCGGCGAAAACCTGCCCCCCGATCATCCTGCCTGGGAAATGGAAGCAGCCTACATCGCCCAAGCGTTGGTCAACTATATCCTCATCCTGATGCCGCAGCGTATCATCCTCGGCGGCGGCGTGATGCACCAGACCCATCTATTTCCAGCCATCCGCACCAACGTGCAATCGCTGCTGAATGATTATGTGCAGGTTCCCCAAATTCTCGAAGATATTGATGCCTATATTGTGCCCCCAGGGTTGGGCGATCAAGCTGGGATTAAGGGGGCTATTGCTTTGGCAATATTGGCGGGTGGTGTCGGTAAGTGGGAATAGAACGCGGCGGAAACTGTTTGAGCCCCACACCCCCGCACGGTGGTTGCTCGCTTTGCGCGCCTTTGGCGTGCATCCCCGTTGGGGAAACCACCGTGCTAATTGTGCGAAGCCCTACCGGGCTAAACCTACAGGCCGCTGGCCTTCGCAATATCAGCCCTGGCATTTCCCGAAGGGACGCAAAGCGATACCTGGGCAAACGTTCGGACTGAGCAAAAGTTCGGACTCCAAATCCTGATTTTGAGCAAACACGTTTGACTTTTGCAAGAAGTCTATTGTAAAGCAGCAGCTGCATTGCACTTGTAAGTGCAACACTTAGGGTGCTTGGCACCTGCGGGTGGATTAGCTATTACAGTAGAGATTTGATAATCTCGTCACTACGATCAAAAAACCCCTCAAACTGCTGCGCCGTAATGGTTCCGCCACCTTGAGCGAGTCGGTCGCCGCCACCGCCTCCGCCGCGCAGACCGGACAGATGCGCTTGCAATATTCCTCGGGCCGGCACGTCGACACGGTCGGAGCAGGCCACTACAAGGGTGAATTTCTTGCCCGTGCGCCCGGCCAGCAAGGCTATCACGCCAGACATGGGCAAAAATTCTTTGGCCAGGGATTGAAGTTCCTCCACCGGGCGGTTTTCGAATCTACCTTTGACCAGCCGGTACGAGGCCACCGATTCGGCTTGGGCTGCCATGTTTTGAGCCTCGAATCCAAGTAATTCCAAACGTAATTCTCCGGCATCCTTTTGCGCCGATTTGAGATCATCGGACTGATGCCCCACCGCGGCGACTAAATCCTGAGGAGCAACGCTCATCTGCTCCGCCAGGGTGGTCATTATTGCGTGCGTTTGCTGGAAATGGGCT
>JAYELX010000169.1:0-3894 GCA_034717875.1 Chloroflexota bacterium
CATCTCTACAATGGTTGGAACATCTGGTGTCCAGTATCCAATGAGCATTGTTACTATCACAATATTGCTCCAGGAAACGAAGTGGATCTAAGCACTCTAGTTGTTATAGAAGAATAAGTGGGAATTATACGCTTATCTGAACCCACGTGGTCCACGGGTGAGTGCGCAATGCCTCCTTCCGGTTAATAATACCAAACCCCGCTAAGGTCACGGTGGTTGTTACCTTTTGCCTGTATTCATCATTACAATCAAACCCCCAAGAGCTATTTTCCCCCATCACAGCATCAGCACATAATGCGCCACCCTCTGTTCTCGGCAACGCTGCGAAAACCGCTATCAGGATAGACGACAGTTGGATGTTGGCTCATCTCCAGCATGGGTAGATCGGACAGCGTGTCGCCGTAGGCCGCGATGATGGGGGTGTCTTTGTAAAAAGAGCGGATATTCTCCGCTTTCTGCTGGTACGAATTGATCGGTAGCACAACTCCTGAAAGCCTGTTTCCCTTGTACACCAACCGTGAACCAATAGCTCTGACACCATCCCCGATTCGGCGAGCAAAAGCTGCGACGATGGGTTGATACGCGCTTGAAACTATGTTAACTTGCGCCCCTTTTCGGCGATGTTTTTCTAGCTTGGCGAGCACACCCTCACGGCGTTTGGGCCATAGCTCTTCCACTACGATCACTTCAGCGATTACATTTATTGCCTGACGCGGCTCATGTTGGAGTAGGCCAATTTCCCCTCTAATCCAGGCAGTCATCGTTTTCTGTTTATCTAACAATCCCAATTTCATCAGTGGGAAGCGTGGCAGCCAGCGCAGAAAAAAACAAATTATAAGCCCACGCGCTGTAGTGCTTTGTAAAGTAGCGGCGCAAGCCTCGCCAGCTCGATCCAGTTGTGAGTGTGCCGTCAAGGTCTGATACAACAAGGGTCATGATTTTCTTCATGGTTAAAATTTCCTCCAAACCCAAGATGACTGCGCATTTCGTAACTAAACCACACTCGCGATGAGGTTGATCAGGCCAATTGCCAGGTAGAGAAGATTGATTCCTTCTTCGTTTGTCATCATCCCAAAGGCCCCTAAACTCAAACGACACCGGCGATACCGTTTATCACAACGAGTACCCACAATAATACTTTTCTGCTTTTTTCTTCGTCCATTCACCACCTCGCAACTTGAAATCAGCAACTTGCCGTGCTTTGATATCAAATCTTGATAATCATTGTTGGTTTGTTTCTACTACCACTCATCATCCCATTCAGGGTACTGTTCTGGCGGCTTCCCATGGGAAGCGAGAACTACGGGTTCATCAAGCTCCATGTCGGTATTCACCTCTTCAAGCGTCACACTGATTTTCCAGCTATCCCCAAAGTCATACAGGAAAGTAAGCGATTGCCCTATATGAATCGGCAGATCACCAAGATGGTCTTCATCCGCCCAAGGCCCTTCACTCATATAAGGATGGTTGAGATGCTTCTGAGTACCAGAACGGTCCTGGTAGGCGAATTGATAAAGATGATCGTGGTCGAAGGAAATTGTGTTCAGGATCATGGTGGCGAGCGAATACAGGGTGGCCTCAGCCGGAAGCGCAATGCGACACTGGTATTTCCCCAAAGATGCTTTGAAAACATGGACGCCCTCTCGAAATGTCCACTCGGAAATGGATGGATTATTGACCCACTTGGGAAAATAGGGCTTGAGAATGGGCTGAAAGACCCCGAAGGGAAGGGGCTCTTCGCCATCCAAGGCCAAGATTTGATCAAAGTCGCTGAAGAAGTCTTTATACAAGAGGTCGAAGAGCGCTTGCCCAAAAGGGGTCTTATCAACGTGTTCGATCTGCCAGCCTTCTCCCTCTTTTGGGAAACCCTGTTGAATCGTTATACATCCAAAGAGCATCAATAAACCCAGATTATGCCATGCTGGTGTATAAGTAATCCTGTACTCCGCATCCTTATCCCCCGTGATTTGTGACCCATCGTTGCCAATGCGTATGAGAAAGGACAGAGAACGCTCAAAATTATTCGGGACGAGATCAAAGCGTGAGGAGCGCTCGCCTACAATTTCCGGGTTGCCGCGTAGCAGCCAGCTTTCCAGTAAGGCACCATACTGCTCGGTTGGATTCAAGTTGCGCCAGGCTTGATAGCTTTCATCGTCAATCCGAAGAAAGGGCTTGCTGCCGGTTTCATCTACGTAGGTAAGTCCTGAGGCGCGCACAAGCAGATACAATCCGTGAATGGGGGGATAGGATTTTTGCTGGGGGCGTTGTAAGCCATGCTCAATAGGTTGAGCCAGGCGTTGATTGATCTCGGGTAATGCCTTGAGGGGGAGTTGATGCTTGCCCGTGACGCGCAGGTTCCTTTCCGAGACATAGGTAAGCAAGGCGTTAAAGTCGTGTAGAATCGGGCCGGGGCTCTTCTTATCAATCTCTGTTTCCTTGAGAATCCGTTCTTGCTTGGGTGTGAACTCAGGTTCTTTCTGTTGATACCAGAACATGGAAAATCTCCTTGGCTTGTGTGGCAATATCGTTTGTCTGCGTAGGGTTCTTAAACGTTGTTTCTAGAATCGCCCTTAACCCATTCCTGATGAGGATGCGGCTCCATGATTGCAGGTTCTTGGTCTTTTGGATACCAGCCAGGTTGGCTTAAACGTAGTTCTTGATAATGAGATTTGAAACCACTTGCATGCGGGAGCATCTCGGCGATATCCTTGGGCTTTTTTAGCCCCTCTCGCCAACATTTTTTCTCCATCGTACCGATGATCAGATAATCATTTCCGATTGCTTTCGGCTCGTATTGGCTGAACAAATTATAGAGCAAATGTTCAATTTCATGTTTATGGGCAACCAATAAGTCGCATTGCTGACAATACCGGATCGACTTGATTGGGTTGGCCACCGGCGTGAGCGTGATTGCTGCGATGATCAGAATGATGATGATGGCAAACAAGGTGCCCATCGGGTTGAAATTTCTTCTCAGCATATGTCAAATCTTTCCTATGCCACCTCTTCATGGATAGAGGCCATTTGCAACAGAAATTGGACTTCGGGATAGCCTTTATCGGTTCTTTTACTCAAGATATGGAGAGCGACATTGTGCGCTTTGAGTTGCTTGAGCAGTTCAATCGTGTGTTGCAGGTGGCGTGAGAGACGAGACAGGTCGGTCACGTAGAGCGTTTTAAAATGCCCTTTTTTTGCGTCAGCAAGCAAGTCTTGTAGCCCCTGTCGAGTTTTCATTTCAGTACCCGACTGACCTACGTCTGAATAGAACTTACCGATGGGCAGTTCATCTTTTTGGGATTGTTGCCGAATTGCCCGTTCCTGGTTCTCTACGTTTGATGGGCCTAGTTCAAAAGTGGCGGAATGGAGATAAGCGACAGCGGGCTGTTGTGAATAGTTTTATTAGGGGTGTATTCATGAAAAAACCTTGCATCGGTTTGTTGTGAATTTCAGACAGCTACCGCAAGTAGAATAACAGCGTTCCTGTTGAAACTCATTTTGGCAGGGAGTAGAAGCTGATGAAGTGCTATTGCTACCACTGCTTGCGTGTCAGCCAAGTTGCAGGATAACGCACATGATAATAAAAGTCCCCAGTCACTACCATGCTAGCCAAGCCTCATATTCACACGAGAACGATAATGACCGGGGGATTCCAATAGTACCATAAAAATCTCGGCCACTATCTTTCCATTAGATAGAGAATTTTTTAGGTGTGCACGTTTTATATAGCAGCTTACTAGCTAAAACCTGTCAACTTTTAGGGTGGTTGTGTCAACTCGTATGTATTATCATCCAACGATGGTTAGCTAATTAGACAAAACACGCCCCAAAGGACACAAGTCCAGGGCTTTTAGTAAACATCCCAACCGGTTGGGTACTTAATCTTTAGTTTCAAAA
>JAYELX010000170.1:0-3888 GCA_034717875.1 Chloroflexota bacterium
TATATGCTGCCGCGCTGGCCTTGTTGCCGGCTTGATCACGAGTTACAGCGATGGCTTTGAAAACGCCGCCATTGGTGGGGGTAAAACTAACGCTGGCGCGGCCCTGAGCATCCGTTGTCACATCTTCAAAGGTGGCAACAGGAATTTCTTCGACGCTGGAGTCCCAGTGAACGCTGCCGTCTGCTTCTTGAATCTGAACGCTGTTCCAACTGCGCTCTACGATAGTCACATCCACACTTTGATCGGCTACGGTTTCGGCATCCCAATCGACAGTTACAAGCTCGAAGGTTTGTTCACTCCCGACCGAACCGACATAACGCTGGGGGCGCACACCGACGTACACGCTGCTCTGGTGAACGTTTAAACTTGCCCTGCTGCTGACATCGTTGCCGGCCAGGTCTGTGATCGTGGCTTCGAATGTGAATTGTTGGCTATTGCCTTCCTCGTCCAATTCTGCCGGCAGTGTGACCGTGATCTCACCGTTTTCATCCGTGGTGGCTGCATCGCTGGCAATGATTTCGCTGCCATGAGAATCGCCGAAATAAGCGTAGTAGTATAGGTCTCTTTCTGTATCGTCGAAACGATAACGGCTCAGGTCGCCAGATGGATCAAAAGTATAAGGCGCGGCGGAAAGAGTCCAATTAACCTCAGCATTTGCCACTGCTCCACCCGAGAAATAATCCGCACTCACGGTCAGCGTGAATTCATCCCCAGTCAATGCTTCGGAGCTATCGGCGGAGACATCAACTTGAAACTCCGGTTTGCGATATTCTGCTACCGAAAAGTGCCCGCTGCCAATAGAATCATCGCTGTAGGGGAAACTGACATAAATGGAATAATGCCCCAGGGCTGCGTTTTTATCCAACAACAGTTCTCCATCAAATGTACCAAACTCCGATATGGTTAGTTCTTCTTCGTAGACAACCTCATCGTAACTGCTGATCTCAACAATAACGCGGGCCTCTGTGGGCAAAGAATAGGCCAGATCATCATCGAGACGCAGCACACCTTTGAAAGAAACCGGGTGTCCGGGTCGATAAAGCGGGCGGTCGGTATAAACATAAGTGACAGGCTCATCTGGCAATCTGTAGTAGTTGCTCCAGATGCCAAAATCATAAGGCGAGACGCCGCTGCTCCAATTACTGGAAGCCAAAGCAAAGTGTTCGCCATCAGCAGTGATAGCGAAACGGGCGTCGTAAGCGTTTTCAGATTCGGGCAGCTCGAGTTGCAGCAATCCATCGGCATCGCTAACCCCATCACCAATTGGGCGGAAATCCTGATCATAAATAGTCACAGAAACATCACCAACAGGCGCTCCAGTCTCCAAATCTACCAGCCAGGCCAGGGCCTCGGTGCGAGTGGTTTTCAGGGTCAGGTTGGCATCGGCAACAACCACCAGGCGATCATCCTCGTAATAACTGTCGCCCTGCCAGGCCCCGAGCCTCAAGAAATATATGCCGCGCGGCAGCGGTTCTCCCGCTTCGGTTTCAAGATTCAGACCTTCCAATTGATAATCGTTGACCTCGCCAGTATTGTAGTGCGCCCACCGCTTGACCAAGTTTTCTTCGAGCGGGGAGTATTCATAGGTAAATTCTTCCCCAGTTACAAAGGAGAGGAATTTCGATGCGGGCAGTTCGTAGATTTCGATATCGACTTGGTTTACGTTTACATAGCGGATGAAGAAAGGCTGCAAATCACCATCCTGATAGATGGCCGGGCCGTAAGGCATTTCCAGATACGCGCGGGGTGAGTAAGACGCGGTGGAAAAATGTACGGTGTGGGGTTGGGTAATGGGGTTTCCGTAAATATCCATCATGCCGGGCAAAATGCGAATGGTGTAATGGGTCGAAGGCTCCAATCCATAGTACGACATCGACCAATCCCAAGCGTTATAAGTCCATTCGACTTCACCTTCGGGAGCAGGTGTGATGATTACTTTTTCATCCAGGCTGTCCATATCCATGGGAGAATTGAAAAAGATAGCCGCGCGCCCAGAATAATAGTCTTGAGTGGTATTGTGCGAGGGGAAGGTGTCGCGAATGCCCGGTTCCAAATTAGTTGTGAAATGCCAGTTGACACCATTCATGAGCGGACTTCCGCCAGCATCTTGGGCACCGTCATCCAAGACAAAGTGGTAGCTCGTTCCCAATACCAAATCATTGGTGGGGGTGATGGTCATGGATGGGTTTTCTTGACTCCAGGCAAGTTCCACCTCGACCGGTTCGCCATCCTGTTTGGTGAGCGAAAATGCGGATTCTGTCTCGGCATGATTCATGGGTTGGCGGAAATTGATCATAAATACCTGATCAAGGGGCACGTCGCGGTAATCATCATCAGGATTGGAGACCAGGTCTACCAACTCGAGACTGCTCACCGTGGGCAAAGCCGTAGTGAAGGCCCAAACATAGTCATCTTCCAAAGTTGTGCCTTCGACGTCCGTCAAACCAGCGGGGATGGTGGCCTTATAAGTAGTAGCACTTCGCAAGCGATCCTCAGGCTGAAATACGTAAACGGATGTATTCACCCACTCTCCAGCTCCTTGAATCGGCGGGACTATGTTCAACGGATCAGGCAAGTCGGCCTGTTCTGCTGACATTTTCAAGGGCACAATCGGGCGGTTGAATACGACAGTGATCACGCCCATATTTTCGACATCGACAGCGCCATCTGCAGGGAAAACTTGATTGATACTTATGCTTGTAAGTGTGTTGACCGTAAAACTAAGTTCCTCGGCCATGGGCACACCTTCAGCGCTGGTGGCCTGGGTTGTGAGTACGGCCGTATACGTCGCGCCAGCTTCCAAATCAGCGCAGGGGTCAATGTTGATTGTGTCGGGGCCGGGCCAGGTGATTTCTACATCTACTGATTGCCCGTCCACGTCGGTCAATTGCCACGCTGCGGCGGCAGCATCTTTGTCCATCTCTTGATCGAATCTGATTTCGATGACCGCATTGACTGGAATTGCCTGCCCGCCGCCGGGGGTGGTAGCAACAACCTGAGGCGGCAAAGGCTCATCCGCGTCCGAGATCGCGACTCTGGGCGTAGGCTCAATGGTGGCGGTGAGTGTTGGCTCACCAGAATCGGTGGTTTGCTTTCCATTGTCTCCTCGGGAGAACAAAGAACAGCTCAACGTGATAGCCAGCAAAACAATCAGAACAAGCAGCATTTTTCGGTTGGTTTTCATGGGCTCTCTCCGTTATGTGATTCGAACAAGACAAGTGGTAAAGAATAAGGTGCAGGATTGTTCAATTCTAAAATTGATGTCGCGATCGAGGTTTGCTGTATTTCAATATAACAACGAATTGGTGGGATTTATCTAATTTTTCGGGTTTGAATTCGATAAATAAGGTAGCTAGATTCTAGCACAAAATAAAGAATTGGAATATGGGGTCTGCATTTCTTATGCTCACCGAGGCGCGGTAAATATGTTATGATGGAATGGTCCGCACACGCGGAGGCGAATGTCCGCACGTCAGCATGCCCGCACGTCAGCATGCCCCGCACGGTGGTGAACGCACGAACGCATATCTCGCCGCACGACCGCACGGTGGTGAGTGGTGAGCCCGCACGTCAGCACGGTGGTGATCGTAAGAATGTATAGCACGCCCGTACGTCCGCACGGTGGTGAACCACCGTGCTAATTTTGCAAAGCCCTGCCGGGCTAAATATCCAGGCCGATCTTTGCATGCCGTTGGCAAGGCCTTCGCAATATTAGCCCTGGCATTTATGCCTGGGCGATCGTCCGTACGCGCACGGCCGTCCGGACGCGCACGGCTTTTCAGACACACACATTCCCGCGCGGCGGCGAACACCCAACAACATCCGCGCGGCGATGGACGTATGAATATACAACATGCCCTGCGCGGTGTCAAACGTACGAACGCTCAT
>JAYELX010000171.1:0-3879 GCA_034717875.1 Chloroflexota bacterium
CTTTCAAGTTAACAACTTGTGATATCAAAATATGCATTTTTAGCATCAAAAAGCATGCTTAAAAACCAGTATTGCCGTCATTCAACGCAATACTCTGATGCAAAACCGCGACGCTTTGGCAATTTTCGGCCTAAATTAACAGCATTTTCTAAATGCGATTGCCCTGGCAGGTTTACCAGAGTCGATTTCAATCGTCCCACTATGCCGCGCTGCGACTGATCTCAGCAAAACGGGCTTGGGTCAAATTGACCAGATCAGAGACCGGCAGACGGATATTCAATCCTCGCTGGCCGCCGGAGATGTGTATCTCTTCTTTATCCCGAGCGGAAGAATCCAATACGACTTGGAAGCCGCGGTTGATCAAGGCTAAGGGCGAAATGCCTCCAGCGCGCAGGCCAGTCAGCTTTTCGGCGTTGCGCTGTGTGGGTAATTTGACTTTTTTCTCTCCCACGGTTTTTGCCAGCGACTTCAAATCGACTTGATCAGGCCCGGGGACTATGGCTAAAATAGGTTTTCCACGCCCCCGGCGGACGACCACGATGGTTTTGTACACCATCTCCGCGGGCGCGTTGAGCAGTTTCGCCGTTTCGATGGCACCGGTTTTTTCTGCGGGAAGTTCGTAAGCAGTGTAGGCTATTTTTCGTTGATCGAGCAAGCGAATGACGTTGTTTTTTATCATAGGAATTGGGTTAGTATGTACTCGAGCAAAAATTTCATTGGGTTTAGAGCGAACGTCGGCCAGTAATTATTCAAAATCAAGTTGCAGCAGGTGCATTGCACTTTGGGAGTGCATTGCACCTGCGAGACGGTAAATATAGGATGTTTTCTGGCGACCCAATGTGCAATATCATGCCCTTGTGGTATGCATCAATGGCACACACAGTGAGAGCGGAAGTCGGATTTATCCGACTCTATAATTATACCCTGATACTTTATCTTATTTCACGGTAGAATATCAACCTATGAAGGGACATAATCTAGGGCAATCGTATACGGAAAATATCAATCGCCGATCGCCGAGGTCTGACCGAGGTGTATGGAAAACGGACTTAGATGGCTGCACTACTCGGTCAGGAGACCTTCGCCAGCATTATTTTATGTCGAATGCAATCACCCTGGGACATAATCACAACACTTTACCGTGGTTGATTCTTTTAATATGTGCTGCTTTGTTAAGCGCGTGCGTGCGCACATCGCCTTCCGATACGATGCCATGGGGTGTAAATTCGGGTTCTTCGACACAGATTCCTGCCTCGGGGGAGTCAGATAATCCCAGTATCACCGCGCGGGCGATGGGGGCGCTGATTCTCTCTCCCACACCCGACGCGCCTCATCCTATCCCAGGAATGAGAACTGAGCCGGAGCAGTATGTTGTTCAATCTGGGGATACATTGGGGCAAATTGCCGAGCATTATAATATTTCTGTGGAGGATATTGCCGCAGCCAGCGGAATCACGGATATCAATATTTTGGAAGTTGGGCAGATGCTCACCATCCCGGTTCCAGAGCCGGTGGAGCGCGGCCCTGGGTTCAAGATTATTCCCAATTCCGAATTGATAGCTGGGCCGCCGACGGTGTATTTCGATGTGCCTGACTTTGTCTACGCTCAAAATGGGTATTTGGTGCGCCACGAGGAGGAAGTGGATGGGCGCACGCTCAGCGGGTATCAGATTGTGCAGCGGGTGGCGCAAGATTATTCGGTCAACGCGCGCTTATTGCTAGCCGTGTTGGAGTATCAAAGCGGATGGGTGACTGATTCTGACCCGCACACATCTACGTTGAAATACCCGCTGGGTTGGGATGACCCCCGCCGGGAGGGTTTGTACAAGCAACTGGCCTGGGCGGCTAACGAACTTAACCGCGGCTATTATCTCTGGCGAGTCGATGGCGCGGGAAGCTGGGTTTTGCCCGATGGCGCGGTAGTGCCCGCTAATGCTACTATCAATGCTGGCACTGCCGGGGTTCAGCAGCTTTTTTCGAAGCTCTATGGGCAGGAGATTTGGGAAAGAACTGTCTCCGAAGACGGTTTTTTTGCGATTTATTATAAGCTCTTTGGTTATCCTTTTGATTATACTTATGAGCCTGTTCTGCCGTCCGGGCTGAAGCAACCGCTGATGCAGCTTCCCTTCGAGAGTGGAGTTGACTGGGCTTTTACGGGTGGACCTCACGGGGGGTGGGGTGGGGGTTCTGCTTGGGCGGCTTTGGATTTTGCCCCTTACGTCGAATTGTTGGGGTGCGCGTCCAGTGATGATTGGATAGTGGCTGTGGCCGATGGCGTGATTGTGCGGGCTGCTGATAGCGTCGTGGTGCAAGACCTTGATAATGACGGTGTAGAACAGACCGGCTGGACGGTGTTGTACTTGCATGTCGAAACTCGCCATCGCGTCCAGGTGGGGGCCAGTTTGCAGGCTGGTGAACGCATTGGACATCCATCTTGTGAAGGTGGTGTTTCCAGCGGCACGCACGTTCACATTGCCCGGCGGTATAATGGGGAGTGGATTCCCGCTGATCAGGATATTCCGTTCGTTTTAGATGGGTGGGTAAGTGCCAGTACGGGCGCGGTATACGAGGGTGTGCTTCAGAAAGGTGATCGCTCTATCGTCGCTGATGATGGTGTCACACCCGATAATGTTGTTCGTCGGTAGTGAGTGGTCGAGTGGTCTAAATGGTCTAAGTGGTCTAAGTGGTCTAAGTGGTCTAAGTGGTCGGGTGGTCGGGTGGTCGGGTGGTCGGGTGGTCGGGTGGTCGAATAGTCGCTTATGCGTAAAATATTTATTCTCATAATTTTAATTTTCATGGCTGGGTGTAGTTTGTCGCGTCAGGATGCCCCGGCATTTATTCCCCCTTCGGATTTCGAAGCAACCAGCACACCAAACCTTGGGGCTACGCTTTGGGCTGCGGAACCCCCTACCGAGAATCCGGGCTGTACTCTCACACCAGGAAACACAAATACACCGGTTGCCCCAATTGGGACAGAAACATCTGTTTCCACGGCGATTCTAAGCACCCCGACCATAAAACCTGTGAATACCGGACCGATTCTTTATTATGCTCAGGCGGGAGATACGCTTGCGGCCTTAGCTGTACGCTTTGGTGTTTCTGTCGATGAGATCAGTTCAGCCGAACCAATTCCATCGCATGATTTCATCGACCCCAATCAACTCTTGCTGATCCCGCGGCGTTTACCAAATACCACATCTCCGATACACTTGCTGCCTGATAGTGAGTTTGTTTTTGCGCTCTCGTCGATTGGCTTCGATACGGGCGGCTTTACGCTCTCCGCTAATGGATATTTGAGCGAGTATGGAGCCTTTTTGGGCAGCACGGGCAAAACACCTGGATATGATATTGTTCAGCGCGTCGCGCTGGATAATTCGATCAATCCACGCTTATTGCTGGCATTGCTGGAGTATCAAACTGGCTGGGTATATGGGCAGCCTGAAACTGAGCTGGATATGGAGTATCCGTTGGAACACCTGAACGGACTCACCAAAGAGCTTATAGGACAATTGAAGTGGGCCGTGAATCAACTTTCGATTGGTTATTATGGCTGGAGAGAGGGCCGTTTGAATAAGATCACCTTCTCGGATGGCGTTACAGCTTATATGGCTCCAGATTTGAACGCCGGGACAGCGGCTTTGCAGTATTATTTTGCTCAGGTTTATGATAGCCAGGGTTGGCTGCAAGCTCTTGATGCGGAGACCGGCTTCCCAGCACTCTACAAGAATATGTTCGGCGACCCCTGGCCGCGCGCTCGGGATGTCGAACCTCTTTTCCCTGCCGATTTGTCTCAGCCAGAAATTGAGCTTCCCTTTTTGATTGGCCGCACCTGGAGTTATACGGGCGGCCCACACGGGGCCTGGGAAAAAGACGGCTCGT
>JAYELX010000172.1:0-3856 GCA_034717875.1 Chloroflexota bacterium
TCCAGAAATCCTGCCGGGTGACGGGGTCAACGCCGCCGGTGGGTTCATCCAGCAGCAATACGCGCGGGCGGTGTACCAGTGCAATTGCCAGTCCCAGCTTTTGCTTCATGCCCCCAGAGAGAAAGCCCGCCCGCCGGTCTGCGAAATCTGCTAAGCCGACGAATTCGAGAATGTCCATTGAAAGCGCGTACCACTTATCCCGAGGAATGCCGCGCACCTCAGCGAAAAAGCGCAAATTCTCCAGCACGGTCAATTTCTCATAAAGAGAAAATTGCTGAGAGAGATAGCCAATCTGCTCGCGAGCCTGGTCAGGGTTAGTGATCATCGAATGCGCGCCAATAGTGATTTTCCCAGCATCCGGCCGCAGCGCGCCGCAGAGCAAGCGCATAGTGGTGGTTTTGCCAGCCCCATCGGGCCCGACCAGCCCGTAGATTTCCCCGGGCCGAACCTGCAAGCTGAGATTATCGACGGCAATTGTGTCGCCGAAGGTTTTGGTGAGGTCGTGGGCGTGGATTAGTTTTTTCATGTTTTGTCAGTGGGTCAGTAGATCAGTGAGTCAGTGGATCAGTAAGTCAGCAGGGCAAAGCCTGATTTCCTGATTTCCTGATCCCTGATCCCTGTTCCCTGTTACCTGATACCCTGATTCATTCTCCCCCAAACTCCACATCCGCGGGCATGCCGGGTTTGAGGCGGCCCTGCGCGTCGCTGATGGAGAGTTCCACGGCGAAGACGGTGGAGCGACGGCCTTCGGTGGTTTGCACGTTGCGGGGAGTGTACTCGGCTTTATCGGCAACGCGAACTACCTCCGCGCTGAAGGTCTCGTCGGGGAATGAGTCGATTGTGACAATGGGATGATCGCCCAGGCTGATTTCACCGTAGCGGTCCTCAGGTATGTAAACGGTGAGGGTCAGCTCGTCGATTTGGCCCAGGGTCATGGCTGTGCCGCCGGCTTTGATGACTTCGCCGGGTTCGATATTGCGGTTGAGCACCACGCCAGCGACTGATGCCCGAACGATGAGCTTATCCATTTGTACGTCAATTAAATCGAGTTCGGCTTGAGCTTGATTGATGGTTTTCTCCGCTTGGGTGGTGCTGGCTTCAATTTGAGCGGCGTTGGCCTCGGCCTGGCGCAAGGCTGCCTGAGCGGATTTAACTTGGAGGGATTCTTCGCCGGTCAGCAATTGATTCCAATGATCCAGGGCGGTTTCGTATCGCTCTTGGGCAACGGCCAAACGCGCCCGCGCTTCGAGCACATCGTCGCTGGCGGTATCGGAGAGCATCTGGTCATAAGCTGATTGGGCGGCATCCAGTTCGGCTTTGGCGTTGTCGAACTGGTCTTGGGCGTGGGTTTCGAGCTGCTCGTCGCCCTGATCTTGGCTGCGTTTCAATACATCCTGAGCTACTAGAAATGCGGTTTGTGCGTTGGAGAGACGCGATTCGGCTGCGACCAGATCGGCGTTGCTGGCATCTTGAATCACATTGTCGAAGTTGGAGCGTTCGAGTTCCAATGATTCTTCGGCGGCCTGGGTTTCGCTTTCCGCTGAGGCCAGGTCTTCTGATTTTTTGAAGTACCAGACTGGCTGCTGAAATTCGTCGGGAGTGTTTGCGCCCCAGGCGGTGGTACGCTCTGGCATTTCGTCGAGGCGGGCCGCGGAGAGGGCCAGATCGAGTTTAACCTGGGCAGCGTCGACAGCGGCTTGCGCGCTTTGTTGGGAGGCAAGTATCAGCTCCAGGTTGGCCTCAGCCACTTCGAGGGCCGATTCGGCACTCCGTCTTCGGGCTTGGAGAAGTTCATCTTCCAGCTTAAAAAGCGGCTCCCCAGCTTGAATCAGATCGCCATCATCAACCAGAACTTCAGCCACTCGTCCGCCCGTCTCGGGAGCTGCAATCAATTCTACAGCTTCGATTGTCCCCGATGCGGAGAGCGGGCCGGCCTCGTCGCGGGCAACCCAGTTGAGGTAGTAAACGAGAGCGGAGGCAACGATAATGATGATTATTATGGGGATGAATCGTTTGAATTTTTTGGACATTTGGGTCTCCTTGGGGTGCAAGTAGCAAGTGGCAAGTTGCAAGTGGCAAGTTGCAAGTAACAAGTTGCAAGTGGCAAGTGGCGGGGGTTAGTCTAGTCGTTTGCGAAAGCGTAGGGATGCCGCGCCCATGAGCACAATGCCGAAGCCGATTAGGGCTAGAATCTCGGTTTGCAGTGAGGCGATTCCGACGCCTTTGACCAGCAGGGCGCGGATGATGCGCAGGTAATAGGTCAGCGGGATGATGGCAGAGATGTATTGCAGCCAGGTGGGCATGGCCTCGATGGGGAAGAGGTAGCCCGAGAGCATGATGGCAGGCAGCATGGTGGCGAAGACGGTGATCATGGCTTCTTGCTGCGTTTTGGCCACTGTCGAGGCCAGCAGGCCAATGCCCAGACTGGTGAGCAAAAAAAGCCCGGAGAGGATCAGCAGCAGCCCGAGGTTACTGCGCACGGGCACGCCGAACCACCACGAGCCGACAAAGAGCGTGGCCAGGGTGTTGAAGAGCGCGATAAGCGCGTAGGGGATGGTTTTTCCGACCACCAATTCCCAGGGGCGGATGGGTGTGACGATGAGCTGCTCGATGGTGCCGCGTTCGCGTTCGCGCACGATGGCCGAGGCGGTCAGGATAGCCGTGATCATATATAGAATTTGCCCGATCAGCCCCGGCACAAAGAAGTAGGCGTCTTCCAGGTCGGGGTTGTACCAGACTTGGGTACGAATTTCGATGGGTTTTTTAACCGCGTCGGCGATGCCATCTTTTTCCAGGCGTGCCATTTGAATATCGGTGCTGTGCTGGTTGCCAATCTGCTGTGCGGCGGATAGGGCTGTTTTAGTGGCGGTCGCGTCAGAGCCATCAAAGACGAACATGACTGTGGCTTGTTCTTCGGCGCGCAGTTTTGCGCCATAATCGGGGGGTATAATCAATCCTGCTCGGGCGTCGCCGTCATCGATCATTGCCCGGATTTCGTTCTCGGAGTCGACATCGTAAGTGATCAGAAAATAATCCGAGGCCCGGTAGGCGTCGAGCAGGCTGCGTGCGGCCGCGCTGCGGTCCTGGTCGAAGACGGCCAGGGGTAGGTTGCGCACGTCGTTGGTAGCAGCGTATCCCAGCATGAATAATTGCATCACGGGGATGAGCAGGGCGATCATCAGCGTGCGCGGGTCGCGCCAAATTTGGATGAATTCTTTGCGGATGAGGGAGGTTAGGCGAGTGTTTAGCATGGTGGCTCCGGTAAAGGTGGGCAAGTGGCAAGATGCAAGTGGCAAGTGTGCAAGTGGCAAGTGTGCAAGTGGCAGGTGATAAACTAGTCGGATTCATCCGACTTTAGCTATCGCTTTGCGTGCCTTGCTTCGCACGCCATCGGCGCCGGCAAGCCCGCAATTCATTCGCGGGTACGGGCAGGTGGGTGTGGTGTGGCGGGTGTGGCAAGTGGGCAAGTGAGCAAGCACGTTCGCCCAGGCGATGCCCGCCCGTGCGCCGTCCGACCAGGCATAAATGCCAGGGCTAATATTGCGAAGGCCTTGCTGAAAGCACGCAAAGCGCGGCCTGGACGTTTAGCTCGTTCGTTCAAATTTGTTGCCCGAATACAAGAAATCCTATAGGGCTGCTCGTTCAAGCGGGCTAAATAGCACCCCTAACATTTTGAGCAGTTACGTTTCAAGTATCCCGTGTAGAAAAATATCGACGTAGTAATCCGTTGCGTTTTCGTGAAATTCTGGTGGGGCTGCTGCGCCGATGATGATTTCTGCCAGGTGGTGGGAGAAGAACATGCCGATGAAAGCACGGATCACCATCGCGGCAGGAATGGGGCGTAAGCTGCCTTCGG
>JAYELX010000173.1:0-3856 GCA_034717875.1 Chloroflexota bacterium
AACCGGTCTGGCTTTTGGCGGTAACAAGACCCGCAAGTTAGAATTTCTCCTTGCGGATGCTCGTGCCCAGGGAGCCAAAACACTGATGACGGCCGGAGCGGTGCAATCCAACCATTGCCGGCAAACCGCCGCGGCCGCGGTGCGACATGACTTTGATTGCATTCTCGTATTGGCTGGCGAACCGCCGGATAAACCATCGGCCAATTATCTGATCGATCAGCTTTTGGGGGTTGAGGTCGTCTGGGCCAATTGGGATTCGCGCGTCGATGATTTGCACCAGGCTTTCGATGATGCTGTGCAGGCTGGACGTGAACCCTATCTGATTCCCTACGGCGGCTCTAACCCAACGGGAGCGGCTGCTTATGCTTTTGCGATTCAAGAGCTGATCGAACAGGATATCTCCCCGGATTGGATTGTGTTCCCATCATCGTCGGGGGGCACGCAGGCGGGCATGGTTGCGGGAGCGCAATTGTTGAATTTTAGCGGCAAGATTCTGGGCATCAGCGTGGACGAACCGCAGGACGTGCTGCAAACGCGGGTGGCCGAAATCGCCTCGGGCACAGCAGACCTTTTGGGTACGCCGACCAACTTCCAAGCAAGTCAGATACTCGTCAACGCGGATTATTGCCATGCCGGTTATGGCGTCGTCACTGAATCCGAAATCGCGGCGATACACACATTTGCCCGTCTCGAAGGCTTGCTGCTCGACCCGGTCTACACAGGACGGGCAGCCGGCGGGTTAATTGATCTCATCCACAAAGGGTTTTTCTCCCCAGACGAGACGGTTTTATTCTGGCACACGGGCGGCACACCGGGGCTATTCGCCGATAAGTACCGCGGGGTGGTAACTGCATGATTTTTGTAATTTGAGGATTATCGCTATTGATGAAAATACCGTTATTGCTACGGTCAGCCATCCCGTGTTATTTTCTGGTACCGCGGCTGGGAAGTGAGAATCCTGCCCGAGGAGGGGACGCGTTGCGGCAGCTTATCTCAAACCCGAGGCGAAAAAGCAACCCGGTTCATACGTGGATGTTGAGAAGACACGAAAATACGGTACAATTGGAATCAGGTGCGGCGTTCTTAGATTTGCCGCTGTATCATCGCTGGACGGTCGAAAGTGGATAGGACGAACGGCGCGTTGTGGAAACATTCAAACCCATATAAAGGAGACAGAAACAAAATGAAGACGCTAGTATTTGGTGGATCGGGCAAAATTGGTACTGCCGTTGCCTGGGATTTGGTCAAAGAAGATGACGTCGAGGCCGTGGGCATCGTTGGGAGACGGGAAGCCGCCCTCGATGATACCAAAGCCTGGATCGGCAGCCCCAAGATCATGATTCACCCCCTCGATATCGACGACAGAGCAGCAACCATCGCCTTGATGCAGCAATACGATGTGTGTGTGAGCGCACTGCCAAACCGCAAATCGAGTTATAAGTTCGTCCACGCTGGGGTCGAGGCCGGGGTGCATATCGTCGATATGCTGGAAGAGTACCACCGCCGCCCAGACCTGTACGAACTCGAAGGGCTGGAACTGCCCGATGGAATGGACCTCTACGGGTACGGGGACTGGTTTCACGAGAAGGCCATCGAGAACAATATCACCTTTTTGGATGGGATCGGCTTCGCCCCGGGGCTTAGCAATATCACCACCGGGGAGGGCATCCGAAAAATGGACAAAGCCGAGTCGGTCATCGCCCGTGTGGGAGGTATCCCGGAGAAAGAAGCCGCCGCCCGCCACCCCCTGCGATACATGATCACCTGGGCCTTCGACCACGTCCTGCGGGAATACATGGTCAAGCTGTTTGTCATCAAAAACGGCGAGAAAGTTGAAGTGGACGCTACCACGGATCGGGAAAAATTCCGCTTCAACCAGTTCGGGGTGGACGAAATGCTGGAATGCGCTGTCACACCCGGTATGCCCAGCTTTATTTATACCCGACCTGAACTCCAAGAATTTGCCGAAAAGACCGTCCGCTGGCCCACTCACTGGGACAGCATCGACACCCTGAAAGAATGCGGCATGCTCGATCTGGAGCCGGTGGAAATCCAGGGCGTAAAGATTGCCCCCCGCGACTACTTGCTGTCCGTCATCGGCCCCAAGCTCAAGCAGCAAGAGGGCGACACCGATGTCTGCGTGATGTGGAACACGGTAGACGGTATCAAAGATGGAGTCAAGACGCGTATCAATTACTACCTGTGGGATGAAGCTGACACCGTGAATGGACTTTCATCCATGGAAAGAGTTACCGGCTTTTCGGCTGCCATCGGCGCCCTGTTCATCGGACGGGGTCTTATCACTGCCAAAGGTGTTGTGCCCCCCGAAGACTGCTTCGCAGGAGATGTGTACAAGGCCTTTATCGAAGAACTGAAGAAGAGAAATGTTGTCGTTCTCGAGACAACGGAAAAGCTTGATTGATGGAGTGATGCGTGAGGCGTAAATCGTGACATCTCACTTCTCGAACTCAAAGTTGCCCACATTATGAAAACTTATTTAGATTGCTACCCCTGCTTTTTGCGTCAGGCGTTGACTGCCGCCCGGATGGCTGAAGCTGACGAAGAACAACAATGGACAGTACTAGCCCGCGTACTCGAAGCGCTCCAGCATATCGAGCCGACGAGTACGCCACCAGTGATGGGTAACCAAATCCATCGCATTGTGCGCCAGGTGGTGGAAAGCGGCGACCCTTACAGAGCGGCCAAGGTGGCCAATTGCCGTCAGGCGTTGGCTCTTTATCCCCGCATGAAATCATTGCTGGCGGAGGCTGACAATTCGCTGGAAACGGCTGTGCGCTTAAGCATCGCTGGCAATATCATCGACTTAGGAATGGAGCAGGAATACGATTTGTGGGAAACGGTCGAGCGGGTGCTGGTACAACCTTTCGCCATTGACGATACGGCAGCTTTTCGCGAGGCACTTTCTCGAACCAGTCAGGTGTTATACTTGGCTGACAACGCCGGCGAAACGGTCTTTGACCGGGTGTTGATCGAATTGTTGGATGTGCCGGTCGTTTATGCGGTAAAGGCCGGCCCTATCTTGAACGATGCCACGCGTGATGATGCGCTGGCTACCGGAATAGATGCAATAGCCAAAATTGTCAGCACCGGCTCCGACGCCCCCGGAACTATTTTGCGTCTTTGCTCGGAGGAGTTTCGGCAAATGTACGCAGACGCCGATTTTGTTATCGCCAAAGGGCAGGCCAACTACGAGACCTTGAGCGAGGCGGGGCCGAAAGTGTTCTTCCTGCTTCAGATAAAGTGCCCAGTCATTGCCCGCGATGCGGGCGTGCCGATGGGGAGCATTGTGCTTAAGCGAGGATAGGCACAATCAAGTTTAATGAAATACATAAGTATAAATCAAGAGAGAATATATGGCTGAAAATCCCGGAACTGAAAAAGTAAAAGACCTACTTGTCAAAGTCGATGATGGCTCATTTGCCATTCCCTACTTCCAAAGGGGATTTGAATGGAAACCTCGAATGGTATGTGAATTAGTTGAATCTATACTACAAAGCTACTTTACAGGACTATTGCTTTTATGGGAATTGGATACTGAGCAAGCAAAAAGTGAAGAATGGGATTTGGTTTGGGGTGCAAGTACCAGAAATACTCCCGATGTAGCTATATTAGATGGACAACAAAGATTGTCTTCTTTATATTATGCAATCTATAACCCCGAAAAAGAGTTCCCTAACAGAAAATCATTTTATGTTTTTTATATAGATATAACCAAAGTATTAAACGAAGATATTGACGAATCAGTTACTTATAAATTTTTCTTTTCAAATCACCAATCATGGAAACGATTGAAAACAGACAAAGATAGCTGGGCTAAAACGGGCATCGTACCGTT
>JAYELX010000174.1:0-3830 GCA_034717875.1 Chloroflexota bacterium
CTTGCTTTGCATGCCTTGCTTTGCATGCCTTGCTTTGCATGCCTACGGCAACGGCAAAGGCAACGGCAACACTCGACCGGCGCTGAGATATTTTACAAAAAGTGTTACCTTAACCGTGAACCACCCCAATGTAAGTATAGCGATTAATTTTCTACGTAAGGTGACAGTCACCTACAAAAGAGTCTTGTTACAAAAAACACGCTGGTTAGCGAGATAATTCAGAGTGTAGGTCGAGTTCATAGGTGACTGTCACCTGTTTTTATCACATATTATATAAACACCGAATCAACAAATCCTCGGCAGCATTTCCCCCGCCAGTACATCCACAACCCGAGTGCCGCCAATGGCGGTCTTCATCAGCACGCGGTTTTTTGGGGACTCGGAAACTTCGCCGATGATGACGGCATCTTCACCGTAGCGAGTGGCGTGCATGGTCGTCAGTATGACTTCGGCGTCTTCTTCCCCCACAATTGCGACTAACTTACCCTCGTTGGCAACATACAATGGATCGAATCCCAGCATCTCGCATGCGGCCTGCACTGCGGGACGCACGGGAATGGCAGCCTCATTCAAGGTGATGCCCACGCTGGATTGACGGGCGATTTCGTTCAAGGTCGCAGCAACACCACCGCGGGTTGGATCACGCAGCACGTGAATTTCATCACTGACGTCCAACATGGCAGCGACCAGATAGTTGAGCGGCGCGACATCACTAAGAATATCACTCTCGAAGCCCAAATCGCCGCGTGCGCCCAAAACAGCGATGCCGTGATCCCCGATCGGGCCAGAGACAATGACCACGTCTCCTGATTTTGCTTGCGCCCCACCAATTTCCACGCCGGGGAGCACAGTTCCCACCCCAGCTGTGGTGATATACAGTCCATCGGCTTTGCCGCGTTCGACCACTTTTGTATCCCCAGCTACAATTTGAACGCCGGCTTCCTCAGCAGCCGACTGCATGGCGACGACCACCTTTTCCAACGTGCTCATCGTTAGCCCCTCTTCCAAAATAAATCCGGCCGTCAAATATCGAGGCGTCGCCCCCATCATGGCTACATCATTGACGGTTCCGCACACGGCCAGTTTGCCAATATCTCCACCGGGGAAGAACAGGGGCGAGACAACGTGAGCATCGGTGCTGATGGCAAGTGATACACAAGCGTTGGGCTGAACCACGCCGGCATCATCACCCGCGCGCAGGGCTGGGTTATCGAAGGGAGGCAAAAACGTCTTCTTGATCAGATCGTTCATCATTTTGCCACCGCTGCCGTGTCCCATCACGATTTTCTCACCGTGGGGATGGGGAACGGGGCAAACGGGGCCGGTCATAGCGGGGAGTGAGTTGGATTTTTTCATAAGTTGGTAAACTGGAAATTGGTATGTTGATGTACTGGTATATTGGGAATTGGTATATTGGTCATTGCAATCGTTCACTCCCCCATCTCAATACTTGCTTAGCATGCTTCGCACCCCAAAGGGAAAGGAAGCTGTCCCCTTCGCGAAGCATACCCGACGGGGTGCTCCCTTTGGGAGAGGGTTAGGGTGAGGGAGAGGGGTAAAGAGTGAGGGAGAAGGTTAAAGGGTAAGTGAGTGAGTAGGGTGAGAGCAAGGGAACTGAATAATTACTTGGTCATTGATTGACTGGTTACCAATCTACCCCCTACCAATCTACCAACCTACCGATTCCTTCCATATTTATAATACGCCGCGCAGGCTCCTTCGGTAGAAACCATCGTCGCTCCGAGGGGGTGTTCGGGGGTGCATTCCTCACCAAATGCGGAGCAATCGTGCGGTTTTTTCAAGCCTTGCAAAATTTCTCCGGCGATGCAAAATGGGGACTCATCCGCTTGAATTTCGCTCACATCGAATCGGGCTTCTGCATCGAACTTGGCAAACTCTGGACGCAGCCGCCAGCCGCTCATGGGGATGGTGCCGATGCCGCGCCATTTTCGATCACATTGCTCGAAAACCTGGTTGATGATCTTTTGAGCCGCTTTGTTGCCTGCAAAGGTAACCACCCGCGAATAGGGATTCTCGACCTCGACACGGCCCTCCTCGAGCATTTTCACGGTTGCTAAAATTCCCTGTACGATGTCCAAAGGTTCGAAGCCTGTAACGGCCATAGGAGTTTGATATTTTTCAGCAATGGGAGGATATTCCCAATAACCCATCACCGCGCAGACGTGCCCAGCAGCAAGGAAACCCTGAACGCGGTTATGAGGTGACCCAAGAATGGCGTGCATTGCTGGGGGGACGCAGGCATGCGAAACCAAAACACTGTAATTTTCGATCGCTTGGGCTTTAGCTTGGAGCACGCTCATCACGTTGGCCGGGGCGGTGGTTTCGAAACCGATGGCGAAAAATACCACCTCCTTATCGGGATTCTCTTTAGCGATTTCGAGAGCATCCAGCGGAGAGTAGACCACACGCACGTCGCCGCCATCTGCTCGTACGGAGAACAAATCTTGCTTGGAGCCGGGCACGCGCAGCATGTCACCGTAGGATGTAAAAATAACCTCGCGGCGTGATGCAATCGCCAGGGCTTTGTCGATCAACTCCAAAGGAGTCACACAAACCGGGCAGCCAGGCCCATGCACCAACTCGATTTCAGCGGGTAACAATTGATCGATGCCGTGGCGAACAATTGCATGCGTCTGCCCACCGCAGATTTCCATCAGCACCCAGGGTTGAGTGACTGCCGCCGTAATTTTTTTGATGACGCCCTTTACCAGATCGGCGTCGCGATATTCGTTAATATATTTCATAGTGTTGGGCTGAAATCACGGCTGATGCCCATACTTTCTTCGACGGCCACAAGCTCTTGCAGCGCGTCGAGTGTGGCCTGAGCTTCTTCTTCGCTGAGCAGACTGATGGCAAAGCCGACGTGGATAACGACGTAGTCGTCGATGCCAGCCTCGGGTACATATTCTAAACAGGTTTCGCGGACGACGCCGCCGAAGTCAGCTTTGCCCATTTTCAGCCCACCTTTTTCATAGATTTCGATAATTTTTCCGGGTACGGCGAGACACATGAGAACCTCTGTTGAATTTGTTGTCTATTTATAAATTGCTCAAAATGTTAGTGGTGCTGTTTAGCCCGCTTGAGCGGGCTTCGCAGATTTAGCACGGTGCGTTAACGCCCGTGCGGGAGCGATTAACCGCAAATCATATTGATTTTATGAAACAATAGTTGATTCTGCTAGGTTCGTAAGAACACGCCCGCACGGTGATGCCCTTATAGGGTGCTCGCGAAACCAACCATGCTAATATTACGAAGTCCATTCAAACTAGAGGTCAAGCGAACTGTTTTTTGTAAATCAACAAGCTTTTGAGCAAATATATTTTTTACCTAAGGTGACAGTCACCTGGTTTAATCACTTACCATCTAAATACCACTATTTATTTTAATTGATGGGCTGCAATCACAGCTTGGCCCAAAGATAAGCCACCATCGTTGGCGGGAACTTGCGAGTGAATCAAAATCTCGAAGCCCTCTTCATCGAGGAGAGTGAGTGTTTTCGTCAGCAAGGTCATATTTTGCCACACTCCACCACTTAACGCCACCGTGTTAAGGTCGAATTCAGCGCGCATAGCTGAACAAGTAT
Organism: Chloroflexota bacterium; assembly: GCA_034717875.1. Taxonomy (GTDB): domain Bacteria; phylum Chloroflexota; class Anaerolineae; order Anaerolineales; family UBA11858; genus JAYELX01. The sequence goes on from JAYELX010000174.1 coordinate 3,605, forward strand.
CAACAACCATCTGCGCTAAGCCATTATGGAATCGAGCAGAAATAACTGCTGGAGAAACGTTGGCGCGGATATCAGATAGGATGGCTTGAAAAAGCAAGGGAGCATGACTATCCGCATTGTTCATGTCAGCAAATTGAGAAGTCACTGGGATTGGATAATAACCTGCCTCCGAGGCATCAGCGATTGCTTCCAACTCAATAGCCGCTTGGGCCTCATAATTCACCCT
>JAYELX010000175.1:0-3796 GCA_034717875.1 Chloroflexota bacterium
AAAGCCAACAAGTTCCCAATGACGTACTCATGGGTAATTTGGTTTCTCACTTCTCGAATTTCTTTCCAAGTATACGCCGATTCAATATAACCCCGCTTTTCCGCCCGGTTGACTCTATCAACGAATGTTGAATTTGAAGGGAAAAACTCAACCACATCAATAGCCCTAAAAACTCGCTGAGTCAAAATATCTGCAAGGCGGGCGAAACGTGCCGTAAAGGCATCCCATCGTTCCCATTCTGCCTGGGTAAATTCTTTGTCTACACTAATCTCTGGTAGTCTTTCAAACGAGTATCGAAGTATCTCAGCAGCTTTTTCAGCGAGCGAGATTTGTTCTAACGCGTTCTCAAGATTAAGACGCTCTTTTTCGGTTAAGGCCATATTTGAACCCCTTCCATCAATGCCAGTCGGAAAAATGCGGGCCGGTCACTCTCATAAGGGTTTGGAGTAATCAACAAGTCTATTTTTTGATCTCCAAGTTCTTCTTTTATATCTATGCGAATATGTTTGCCCAGTTCGTATGCATGAGAAGCTGCAAGTCGCGAAACGATAAGAAGGTCCAGGTCTCCACCTCGTTTTTCAAGATCGACTCGTGAACCAAACAAATACACGGCTGCATCTGGATACTTTCGCAGGCGTTTATTGAATATTTTGAACAATGACTCAATTATATCCTGTTCCAGACGAATTCTTTTTGAGATAGCCTCTTTTGGGATAGCACCTGCTGTATCCATAAAATCTTCTCCACCATTCAGCGTCGTTTAAATCGTAACATTGAATCCAAAAAGCGTAAACACCGGATCAAGGCCGCTGGTTTCACTTCGACAGCCCTTCGACAGGCTCAGGATGGCAGCTCAGTACAAACGACACGGCTCAACCGACGCTTGAGAGAACCTATTTAGTCGTCTGGTCGCGAACTGCTGAAGACGCACCTGGCCCAAAGCGTGCCGATGCATCTATCTCATTCCAATTATCGCGGAACCATTGAACTGTTGCTTGCAATCCAATCTCGAAAGTTATGTTGGGTTCATAACCAATTAATTTGCCAGCGCGATCAATAGAGGCCAGCAGACGATCTTTCGTGTCCCACTTACGGCGATCAGTGTACCGAATCCCGGCGGAATTATTTGTGGCAGCATTGATCATTTCTGCTAAATCAATAATGCGCGTCTCTTTGCCAGATGCCAAATTGAACTCCTGACCAATTGCCGATTCGAAAACACCAGCGCGTAATAAGCCATCGACAATATCACGCACATAGGTAAAATCCCTGGTTTCCTCACCGCTGCCAGTGATTGGCAAAGTTTTCCCATTCATAGCCCAGTAAATAAAATTGGGAATGACGTTGCGATATTGCCCAGGGACCTCACCTGGCCCGTAGGAATTAAAAAAGCGCGGCTTGACAACCTTGAGACCATAATGATTGTGGAAAAAGTTGCAGTAGAGTTCTCCTAACATTTTGGTGATCTGATAAGGTGTACTCAGGTGAAGGGAAATAAAATCTTCTTTGAGTGGAAATGGCGCGTGGCTACCATAGATCGAACATCCCGAAGATGCGTAGACAAAGCGCTCTACCTGCGTGAACACTGAATTCTCGAGCAAACGGAGCATGCCCATGCCATTGACCATCAAATCTCTCTCGGGGTAATCCACCGAATTCTGATTAGCAAAAAACGCGGCCAGGTGAAAGACAATTGAAGGCCGCTCGAAAAAGACGCGTTTCAGCTTGACTTCGTCGACAATATCCCCCTCTACAAATAATATGCCTGGTAAAGACGGAATATTCCATCGCTCTGCCGATGATAAATCATCCAGTATGATTACTTGAGCACCCAATTCCGCCAGGGCGCGGCATAAATTAGATCCAATCGCTCCGGCCCCGCCAGTAACAAGCACGGTTTTGTTTTTATAAGCCTGTTTATAATTATGCACACCAACCTCCAAATAATTCTTCGTATCTTTTCACGCAAGCGTTTAAGGACAAGTTTTGCTGAGAATAATTGCGACCGTTTTGCCCCAGCCTATTTCTAAGATTCTCGTCCTGGTATAACTGTAAAACGGCGTCTGCCAACCCTTGAGCATCCTCTGGCCGTATGCAAATACCACATTCGGCCTCGTCAATTAAACTTGGAGCATCGCCATCCAAATCCATCGCCACGATAACGGGAAGTCCAGCAGCCATGATGCTTAATATTTTCGAAGGCACCACCGGGGTTTTTACATCTGCATACAAGGTAGCAAGTCCAACGTCCGAAGCGTGCAACACATAAGGGTATTTACTCCTGGGCTGCATGGGAATAAATTTTACGCTGGCTAAATTCATATCATCTGCCTTTTGCTTAAGACGATCTGTCTCAACGCCGTCTCCCACAATAACCCAGACAATGTCTTCGTAAGCCTTGAGAAACTCGGCCGCGCCCAAAACGATATCCAAGTCCTGGGAATATCCCAAAACCCCGGCAAAGGAGACCACAAATTCATCTTCAAGGTTATGATCTGCTCGGAATTGATTGATTCGTTCTCCAGGTTTAATATAATCTGTGTCAACCCAATTATGCAAAATATGTACTTTCTGTTCTTCAGCACCCCTCCCCACAACACGCTGCTTATTACCCTTCGAGTGCACAGTGATCGCATCAGCTCTTCGGTAAACAAACTGCTCCATTCGCTCGAAAACGCTAATAATGACAGGATTCTTGAGCAAGCCTAGATCAATAATACTTTGAGGAAATAGGTCTTGCACATTCAGAACAAACGGGATACTTCGAACCATTTTTATGCCCCAAGCTGATAATCCCAGGGTCAGGGGGGGAGAATAAAGCAAGGTAACATCATGCCTGGGTACAAATAGTGCCACAAGAAAAAAGAACAGCGCCATGCCAAACTGCCACAATGCCCGGCCAAACATCAACCGCGGCGGCAATCGCAGCGAGGCAACCCGGATAATATCCATTTGTTTAATTTTTTCTTTGACTACTAGTTTGCCCTTATACTTGCTTAAATTACCTTGGGCATGATAGCCGGGTTTATTTGTAATGACGGTGACCGTATGACCATTTTCGGCTAAGGCTGCCCCTAATTCATAAAACAAATGCGCCGCGGAACCTGTATCAGGAGGGAAATAAGCAGTGAGTAAAAGTATTTTCATATTCAAATATCGTTCCGATCTATGCGATTACGACAGGTTCCAAGTCTTAACATTCACAGGTTGAGCCTTTTTCAATGCTTCCTCTATGGCAAAAGTCGCGAGCGTTGTGCTGATGTACTCTTCCATCGATACAGATGTGGTGCTGCCCTGTTTGATTGCCTCAATCAGTGCCTTGATCTCCCCTTGATGCCCACGATCCACACTTAACCAATTGCGCTTGCGCTGCACTCGCCCACCCTGGGTGAAAGTGGCCTTCTGGAAATTCTCAATTACGCCCACTGCACCGCCGCCAATCACTTCCACGCGTTCGCGAGGATAGCGTTTATCCCCACCGGCAACATAAGTAATCGAACCAAGGGCACCATTTTTCATTTTCAACGTGATGGTTACATTGTCGCTGAATTGGTAACCATTCGCTCCCATGGTTTCAGCATATACGCGCACAGGCAAAGAGCCAGTCAAATACTGAATCAAATCCACAAAGTGACAGGCTTCACCGATGATGCGCCCCCCACCTTGCTCAGGATCATGCAGCCAATGATCAGCCGGAATCTTTCCAGCGTTGACAGTGCAATGGACGCTCAAAGGTTCGACACTATTAGCAAAGCGCGTTTTGAGCCATTGCGTAAACGGCGAAAAGCGGCGGTTG
>JAYELX010000176.1:0-3782 GCA_034717875.1 Chloroflexota bacterium
CCGCGGAATTGAACAACGTTGCTCAGGCAGCTAATACCCGTAAGCGTGAAAATGGCTCCTTCTACTTCTTCCAAGAAGACCCCGCTAAACGTATCTATGTACTTCTACAAGGGAAAGTCAGACTGACTCAATCAACGCCCGAGGGCCAGCAAATCATTCTCGATTATGTCAACCTGGGTGAATCGTTTGGCGTAGTTGCATTTTTGAGCGAAACATACTACCCGGTTTCGGCGCAGGCCGTGGGGAATTGTCAGGCCCTGGTCTGGGACGAGGCCGCGCTGAACCGCCTGGTGGAACGCTGGCCGCGCATTGCGCTCAACGCATTACGTATCCTGGCAAATCACACGCGGGATTTTCAAGACAAAATTAGAGAGTTATCCACCGAGCGCGTTGAGCGCCGCATCGCACGGGCCGTGCTGCGTCTGGCGCAGCAAACCGGGCGAAAAATAGAGACGGGGGTGCTGGTTGATTTGGCCATTACCCGCCAAGACTTGGCCGAGATGACCGGAACAACGCGCTACACCGTCAGCCGTACCCTCCAACAGTGGGAAAAACAAGGGCTTATTCTGGCGAAACGCGAGCAAATTATCATCCGCTATCCTCACGGTTTGGTTAGTATCGCTGAAGATTTGTAGGGGTGGATTGGGGGTTGGTGGGTTAGGAAACTGGGGATTGGTAAATTGGTATATTGGTAAACTGGGGAACTGGCTCATCGAATGGCTCTCAATCGATTGAAATCGATGCTGGTTCGCGAAACCGACCTGCGTCGGTTGATGATCCCATCCACGTAGGTGGATTTTGCAGGCCAGCTTAGAATTTATTCGATCGGTCAGTAACTGCCCCTGCTTTTTGGAGAGGATACTTATTTCCTATCCTTGCGCTAGAGCACAGACAAACCAATATTAACAAGTTAAACTGGGGGGAAATATAAAAATATGTATCAAGGAATGGTATTTTCTCAAAAAGCAGTGGAGAGTGTTGTAAATTTGGCAAGCGGATAAGCCCGCAAACTTCAACAACTATCCGCTAATCCGTTTTGTATCCGCTGACCGGTTAGCGCGTTTCAAAATCCTTCCCCGTAATATTGAGATGATACGAAATAACCATGAAACGAAAAGAGATTACCTTAAAACTCATTGTCGCTGACATTTTGGATCGCTGGCCGCAAGTCATCCCAGTTTTTCTGGAGTATAAAATGAAATGCGTGGGGTGCAGCATGGCTGCTTTCGAAATTCTGGCCGATGCGCTGCGGATTCACGGGATTCCTGCCGACCAGTTTCTGGCTGAGGTAAACGTTGCCGTGGCTGAAGGTGAGACTCACCGATCGCAGATGGCTGGCCGTTGACCACTACCTGCCTGCGCTGCCTTGCCCCCTAAATTTTAATAAGATACCCCCGTCCCATTAAAAGTCTGGTAAAAATAAGGAAAAACATGCGCATTTTAGCTATTGTATCTGGTGAATACGGCCAACGTAACGTCAGAAATATCCGCGCCCACGCACCCAAGGATTGGCACATCGAAACCTGGCAGGCTCCGGCAGCCTTGCCCCCCATGATCGACTATCCCGAAGACCATCTTCCCGACACCTTCCCCCCGGCAGACTTGATCCTCTCTTTTGCGGAGATCAAAGGTGTAGCCGAGCTTTTGCCCGATATTGTTAAAATGACTGGGGCCAAAGCTGTGGTGGTCTCGGTGGATAACGAAACCTGGCTGCCGCTCGGTTTGGCAAGCCAATTGCGCGGCTGGCTGAAAGAGATCGATGTAGATTGCGCCACCCCCAGGCCGCTCTGTTCCCTGACTCAGCATGACTACGGAATCACCCGGCAGGACCGCATCCAATTCGAAAGCCCTGAAATTGCAGAATTTACCCGCTATTTTGGGAAACCCGATCTGGAAGTGAAGGTGGATGCTGAAACCCGGAGAATTATCTCTGCCGAGGTGAAGCGCGACGCGGTCTGCGGCAACACCCGTCACGTGGCCGCACAACTGATTGGTCTCTCCGCCGATGAAGTTGAGGAAAAAGCTGGGTTGCTGCACCATCACTACCCCTGCCTGGCCAGCATGACCAAACTCGATGATTTCAATCACGACACCCTGATGCACGAATCTGGGCACCAGCTCACGGATAATATCGGCGAACAGGTTAAATCTTTCAAGGATATTCGTTACGTTACCCCCGGCAAACTCAGCAAATAATACCTAAGCTCACTCTCACGCGTTGGTTCGCCAAATCGTCACTGTCTTATCTTGTGGCGGCTATAGTGGTTGGGATAGCCTTAGCCGCTCACTCGGCGGTGTGGATTTTGCTACCTAGTGAGTTCATCGGCTCTGGGCTGCTTTCTAGCTGCTCAACCTGGGGTTGATATTTAGGATTATTGGGAACCGCTGCACACCCTCAAATATCAAGCTGTATGGGGCTGGATTCTGGCTCTGTCGGCAATTCTGCAATGGCTGGCAAGGTTGCTCTTTATCGCCAACATGTGGAAGGGGGTCAGACTGCGGGGTGACATAAAGCATGAAGTTTCGCCCCCTCTCCGTCTGGTCTATTCGAGCGGGGTTAATTTACCTGGGATTGGGCATCACTTACGGGGGTTTGTTGCTTTTCAATCAGCAATTCCCGTTTTGACCTATCTTGCAGATCGTTTTTCCAAAAACAGTCCAAGCGATATCTGAATACTCCCCGCCTCGCTCTACCCTAATGCTGTACACATAGCTTCACCCCTTGTCGTTCTTTTGAATGTTGACCAACACTTGTTCACACAACCGGGCTGCGATCCAGATATCTGGACGGGTGGCGATTTCTTCTATCAACAATTTAATTTGTTTGAAGGTTAGAATGCAGCTCCGATGCGCCTGTACCAAAACTCCCAACGTACCGCGGACTTGTATCTTCAGACGACGGGCTTCAGCGCGGGCGACTTCATCGTCCATTAGCAGAAATGGATTCATCACTGATTGGGCAAGAGCCAATACTTCCGTTTCACCTGGATCGAGGATGACCTGAGGTGTGTAATCCATCATGGTTGTTTCGGAAACGGATACAACTGGCAATTGCCGTTGAGAGCAAAATAGCCGGACAACCTGAGCGTCTGGCGCGCCGCGAGCTAATCCTGCTGTGACGACTTCTTTATAGACTGCTTGGGGTATTTGTATTTCGTTGTAGAGGTCTGTTAGAAGCTCCAGGCGATTTAATTTCCCTAGCGCCATGAGTGGGCCAGCGTTGCAAATAACGATGGGCATAGTGGCTAACTCATTTCCTCAATGAGGGTTTCATTTGTAAAGGGGGGTTCTATGCCGCGCGCATAAGCATAACGGGCCAGTTCCGATTGTGATATTCCTGCCTGATGAGCAGCGGCTCCAAAGGAGAACCCGCCTTGGGCATAGCGTGCCAGAGTGCGGTCGATTTTCATTTCCCGTAGACCGCGTTCTATGATATCTACAAAGAAATCTTCGCTGGCAGCAGATATTTCCTTAGCAATTGAAGCGGGTAGGTTTAAGGTCATTGTTTTATTGGTCATATCTTGTCTCCAAAAAAGACTTATTCTACATCTTCAGGCATTATATGATGTCTGGCTGCCAGTTTTTCGACGATGTCCGGCAATCAGATAAATTCATCAATGTACATTGTGTTTTGATTGTACCATTGTGAGGGTGTGGCTGCAATCACTACCCCTGTCTGGCCACCATGACAAAGCTCGATAATTTCAATCACGACACCCTGATGCACGAATCCGGGCACCAGCTCACGGATAATATCGGCAAACAGGTCAGACCGTTCAAGA
>JAYELX010000177.1:0-3782 GCA_034717875.1 Chloroflexota bacterium
TCGGTTTGAACGTCAGAGCGTTTATGACCAAATCACTATATTGCATCAACTAGATAAAATCATTTTTGAAAATTTTGATATTGTTATTTCGCGTGAAGTGCTTGAGCATGTTAAATATCCGCAAAATGTAATCAATAGGATATGGGCTTATTTACGGAATGGTGGACTAGCAATCATTACTGAAAGTTTTGGCAGAGTTGAACCGGCATTTCCAACACATTTAAAATCAAATCAGAAATTTGATGGGCAAACAGAAAGACTATTTGTCGAAACGGGATTCCGATTACTAAAAACGTTTCCTGGGCGACGCCCAATGGTATTTCAAAAGGTGGCTAAATTGGATAAATCGCGTTTTGATACGCTAGCTCCCCCTCGGCAGGAACAAGAGTATGATATTCAAAAGAAAATTAAGAAAATTGGTAAACGTCTCTTGCGTATGATACGATTTTAGAATATGAATAATGTAGAATGCCCTCATTTGGGTATATTAGGAATTCCCCGTATGTTTTCTTGAGGACTGTCGTGAAAATCCTACAAATTAGCACAAAAGACATCGGCGGTGGGGCTGAACGAATTGCCCACACTCTTTTTTCGGCTTACCAAGCTCGGGGACATGAATCCTGGTTGGCGGTTGGTTCCAAAAGAGGAAAAGACCGAAATGTTATCCAGATTCCTGAGAATAATGCAAACACGTTGATCCAATTCCGGGATTGGCTGCGTAAGCAGAATCAACGTGTTCCGGGTACTTACCGGTTGAGCAACATGGTTGATTGGGTGGTTCGCCCAAGGAAACGTCGGGATTATCATTGGGGAATCGAAGATTTCAACTATTCAAATTCCCGCCGTCTGCTTGAATTTGTTCCCGAAAAACCGGACATCATCCACGCGCACAATTTGCATGGAGGCTACTTTGACCTGCGCTATCTGGTCGAGCTGAGCCATCAATTTCCCATGATCCTGACACTACACGATGAATGGACATTGACAGGCCACTGCGCTTACACTCTGGGGTGCAACCGTTGGGAACGAGGCTGCGGCGACTGCCCCGACCTATCCATCTACCCAGGCATTCGGCGCGATGCCACTGCCTATAACTGGCGGCGCAAGAGCGAGATTTACAAATACAGCCAGCTTCACTTGGCGACGCCCAGCCACTGGTTGATGGATCGAGTGAAGCGTTCCATGCTTCAGCCGGTGTCCGCACGGGTGATCCCCAACGGCATCGATTTAGAAATTTTCCAACCGCCTAAAGATCGGCGAAAAGTCCGCCAAGGATTAGACATCCCCCAGGATGTGTTTGTTATACTGGCTGTTGCGAACGGTTGGAACCGATTCAAAGATTATGAGACCATTGCAACGGCCATTGGCCATTTGAGCGAAAATGAGGACGCCAAAGGATATAAACTCATGTTTGTCGCCTTGGGTGATCAGGAGGACAGCGAAGGAAAAATTGGCCACGTCGTGATGAGAAAAGTTTCCTACATCACCGATCCTCAAGAAGTAGCTCGTTATTATCAGGCCGTAGACGTTTTCCTGCATGCTGCTCATAATGAAGTTTGGGGTTTGACAACCACAGAAGCTATGGCTTGCGGCACGCCAGTGGTCGCTACATCCGTAGGCGGCATCCCCGAGCAAATCGAGAATGGCGAAACTGGTTTTCTGGCGCCCAAAGGTGATGCCTCGGCCATGGCAGCCCGGGTAGCCCAACTGCTGCGGGACGCCGATCTTCGCCGCCGCATGAGCGCTCAAGCCGCCGCAACCGCCCGCCGCTGTTTCGGTCTAGACCACATGGTGGATGAGTATCTGGAGTGGTACCACGACATTCTAACGCTCAAACGTTCAACGTCCTAACGAGCTAAACGTTCCAACGTTCCAACCTGCTGCCAATCAAACGGAAACTTTATGCACTGTCCAACTCTAACTAAACTTCCATCCCCACCGCCCGGACGCACCGGTTGGCCCTGGACAGAAGCAAGTGCACCATTACCTGACTTTATGCCTGATGGCGAACCATGGCCGCGCATTAGCATCGTGACGCCCTCTTACAATCAAGCGCAATTTATCGAAGAAACAATCCGTTCTGTGTTGCTGCAGGGTTATCTCAACCTGGAATATATCATTATCGATGGCGGCAGCACCGATGTCACTGTGGAGATAATTCGAAAGTATGAGCCCTGGCTGAGTTATTGGATTAGTGAAGAAGATAGCGGTCAAAGCCATGCGATCAAAAAAGGTTTGGAAAGGGCAACTGGAAAGATTGTTACTTGGTTGAATTCGGATGACCGCTTGCGGCCTAATACGTTATCGCGTGTGGCACGTGTCTTTAAAGCATCTCCCAGGGTCGTGTTTACGTGTGGGGATATAAATTTGATAGATATAAATGGTAGAGTTATTAATCGTCTTTATACGAAGCATCCCAATCGATTTTTAACCGTGAATTATGGACAGCATGGTGTACCACAGCCGGGAGCCTTTTGGCGAAGATGGGCGTATGAGCAAGTGGGGGGTGTCGATACAAGTTTAAAATTTTGCATGGATCGAGATTTGTTCATTCGTCTCTGGGAAATCGGTCCAACTAAAAGAATAATAGGTCCGCCATTGGCAGATTTTCGAGTTCATGAACAATCAAAAACTGCGACTATGAAAGCAATTCGAGCGAAAGAACAGGCGTTAATACTTGAGCGTTATAGCAATCCGCGTTGGCAATCTCGACAAATATTATTGTCAGTGTTATGGTGGATTTGGGAAAAATTAAATTTAGTACGAGTTTTGCTGAGTAAGTTGTTGAAGCGTGAAATATAATCATAAAAACTATTGGGTTTAAAAAAACAACAGATTGCTTTTGGGGAAACTAGATTTTTGATGCTTTCCCAATTCTCATCGTAATTACCATGCAAAGAACTAGATCGTTATTACATGCTGCTAGAATAAGAGGGTATAGCCAGCTCCATTACATACTCGCTAAAGTACAAAAAAATACTACTCTCGAAAGAGGTGCTTTGATATATAAATGTGCTTTGACCCCAGCAGAAAAAGCACATATTTACATTGGCAAGAAATGTACCTTGATAAATAGCCAGTTGCGCGGTGGCGTTTGTTTGAAGGATGGAGTCACTGTCAGAGGTGTCTTGTTAAGAGGCGATGTTAGAATCGACGCCCATACATCAATTATGGGCCCTAATACGATTGTCTCCGCTGGTATTAGCAAAATATCCATAGGCAAATACTGCTCCATTGCAAGAAGGGTTACTATATTAGCAACAGGGCATTGTTCAGACAGGATTATGACCGCTACCGTCGGTAAGAGGTTGGTCGGTAAAAAACTGGCTGGAACATCTTGCTCCAAGGGGGAGATTCATATTGGTCATGATGTTTGGATAGGCGTAAATGCGGTGGTTTTAGATGGTGTTTCCATAGGCAATGGCGCTGTGATTGGCGCTAACGCTGTTGTCACAGAGAATATACCAGCTTATGCAATTGCAGTTGGCGTTCCTGCCCGTGTAATCAAATATCGCTTTGATGAGAAGATCATTGCGCGTCTTCAAGACTTGAAGATTTGGGATTTTCCCGAGAATGTTTTGATTAAAAATCTTGAAATTTTTGAACAACCGCTTAACGAAAATATTTTGGAATGTTTGGAAATTGAAAAACAAAAAGGGTTTTCCAAAAACCGGACTGAAGAGGATGATTGGGATTTTGAGATGATGAAATTATTTTCCAAGATTGATGTTATAAAAGTCAAATTGCAGCAGATTCTTTTGGAGCGATTCCATATTGGCTTT